>JAHEEY010000087.1 GCA_024640485.1 Chloroflexota bacterium
CGCATTCGCTTCTATCTCATCAGGCTGCCGCTGGCGCTGACAACCTGGCTGCTTACTCGAACCACGACCCATCCGCTGCAGGGATTTGAGCAGCTTCTCCTTGAGGCGGGCTTCGCCAACCGGAGGGCGGCGGCCTGGTTGGGGAACAGCCTGGTACTCTATCAAGCGCGTTTGGCCGCCGAGGCAGAGCCACTGGATGAAGAAAGCCCTGTTGTCGCCGGCAGGCTGCGCCACCAGGCCACCCTAATCTCTCGACTGCTGGGGCTTTGGCTGCTGTTCTTCCGCATTATCCCCCCCTATCCAAAAGTCAAACCGGGCCTGTATGCGGTGGGCATTCCAGGATCAGAATCGCCGGTATTGGTGACCGGCAATTTCACGCTGACCATCGGCCGACTGCTGGCCGCTATCGACGGCCTGGTCGACTGCTGGCTGCTGGTAGTGGATACCGGCGGTATCAACGTCTGGTGCGCGGCTGGTGGGGGCAAATTCACCGCCGGCAAAGTGGTGTCGGCCGTGCGAACCGCGCGTCTGGAGCACTTGGTCAATCATCACGCCCTCATTCTGCCGCAGCTTTGCGCCAACGGCGTGGATGGCTGGCAGATCCGCCGTGAAACGGGCTGGGGGGTACATTGGGGCCCCGCCAGAGCATCCGACATCCCGGCATATCTGGCGGCAGGCCGCAGGAAAAGCGACCCGATGCGCTGGATGACGTTCCCGCTGAAGGATCGGCTGGAAATGGCTACGGTCACCGTCGGATTCTACGGGCTGATCCTGCTGCTGCCGGCAGCCGTATTTTGGCGTCCGCTGCTGGGGCCCCTGGCTGCCGCCCTACTGGGGCTTTCCTACTTTTATGCGGTAATTCACCCCTGGCTGCCGGGCCGTGACGGGTTGGCCAAGAGCGTGCCCCTGACCGCGATCTCGCTGGTGGGGTATGCCGCCTATCTCCTGATCACGGGAAGTCGGATGGCGCCTCTGAGCGGGCTCAACTGGACCCTGGGGCTGACGGCACTGTCGATCTTCGTAGCTGCGGAGATGCAGGGGATGTCGCCGCTGATGCGCGGCGAGCAGGCAAATTGGAAAGGAGAGGCAGTCGCCGGCTCCGTTCTAGGGCTGGCAGCCTGGCTGCTGCCCCTGATTTTGGGCTGGCGCTAGTCGAATCAAGCGGAGGATGAACCTTGAGCGAAAAACCTGCATGGCTGGCCACCCTCTCTGAACACCTGATGATCGCCGGCGAACTGCGCGAGCTTCGCATCCTGCTGCACTCCGACAAATGTAAAGGGGTCTGGCAATGCTACGAGGTTTGCCCGATTGGCTGCTGGACGCCGGATCGGTCCCGGCGAGTGGTCACCTTCGACCATCCGGAACGCTGCATCGCCTGCGGCGCCTGCACCCTGCAGTGCCCGGAAAATGCCATTGAATTGAGCGTCCCCAAGAAGCGATTAGACCCCCAGCGCCGCTAGACGATCAACCAATCGACGCTAACCGCCTGGCTCCCACGCTGCGGCGACCGGCACCTCCGCAAGTCTCAACCTATGACTATGCGATGCGCCTCGGGTGGCCTGTCTCACTTGAAGAGGGCATCAGCCGGCATCCCCGGCTTGAGCTGATGATCGCTGTTCTCCAACAACACCTTGACCGCGAAGACCATGTGAACCCGCTCTTCTTGAGTCTGGACGTTCATGGGGGTGAATTCGGCCTGGGTGGCGATGTGAGAGACCACCCCCGCGAAGCTGTGATCATATGAATCCACGGTGACCTCTACCGCCTGCCCCAGGGCAACCCGTCCCAGATCTGCCTCTGGGACATATACGGTCAAGGTGACCTGGTCTAGGTCCGCCAGGATAAACAGTGGGGCTCCCGGGATGGCCAGTTCACCGGCATGGACCAGCCGCTCTGAAATGACGCCGCCGGCCGGGGCGGTTACGGCACCGTGAGCCAGCTCGATATCCAACGCCTTCAATGAGGCCAACGCGGCGGCTTGGGCGGCCTTTGCCCCGGCCACCTGAGCTGACAATACCGCTATCTGCTCCGCGGAGCTGCCCACTTCTAGGCCGGCCAAGAATGCTTCCGCCTGAGCCAACTGACCCTGAGCGATCTGGAGCTGGGCCGCGGCCGCGTCGACACCGGTATCAGCCATCAACACCTGATCCCGGCTGGTCAGCGGGGCGGCCTGTGCCTGTGCCAGGGCCGCTTCAGCAGCGTCTACCCCTGCCTGGGCGATCAGCAGCTGGGCCTGAGCGCCGTTTACGGCGGCGGTGGCGGCGGCGCCCTCATAGCTGGTCGCCCCGGCACGAGCCAGGTCCAGCTGCGCCTGGGCAGCGTCACGAGCCCCTCTGGCGCTGTCGCTCTGGAATCGCGCCCGTTCTTCAGGCCTGCCGCCGATCTCATTGTCGATCAGTTCCGTATGGATATCTTCTACATACAGATATTGGGAGTTGGCCTGGGTCAAGTACCCCTGATACATGGCGATCTCTTCAGGCCGGGCGCCAGCCAAGAGTCGCGAACGTTCCGCTTCAGCCAACTCCACATTCGCTTCCGCGGCGGCCACTGCCCCTTCCGCCTGGGCCAGGGAAGCCTCTGCCATGGCTACGGAACTCTCGACACCCTCAACCGTGCGGGAGCTGTCGGCCACGATTTCCGCCTGGGCCAGGGCGGCTTCCGCCGCCATAACCGCGCCCTGGGCGGCGCTGACAGCCGCCTCGGCAGCCGCTTTTTCAGCCTCTGTGGCACCGGCATAGGCAAGATCGAGCTGGGCCTGGGCCGTGTCGACCGCGGCCTGAGCTTGAGCGACCGCGGCGGTCAACCCTTCCCGCTGGGCTAGAAGCGCCTGCTGATCAAGCCTCAGCAGCAGATGATCGATGGCCACTTCCTCCCCCTCTTCACTGGTTATCTCTATGATCCGGCCGCCAATTGGCGAGGCCACGGCAACTTCTTCGGCCTCGATGTTTCCCGATGCCACCAGATCGCCGCTTTTGCGAGGCGTTTGACTGCTCATGCTGGGAGCTGGTCGCTCATCCGTGCCCGCCCCCATTTCCGCCAGGAAATCATCCCAGGCGGCGGGGTTGGCGCGGAAATAGAGCCATCCTATCATTACCGCGCCGGCAACGAGGGCAAAAACAATAGCGACAATCCTGGTTTTCTCTTTCATTGGATTTCTCCTGATTCAGCGGAACCTTGATTCCTGGCGCTGGCGATGAACACGTCCTCCAAAGTCGGCGGGATATTCTCCAGGCTGTACAGGTCAATGCCCGCACCCTGAAGCAGCCGTTGTATGAGGGGGCGGTGGCGATCGATCTCCTCCGCCACCAGATGAATCTGCGCCCCGTATAGGGACAGTTCATTGAAAACGGCCGCATCCCGCAATATCCCCAGGGCCACGTCGGGCGCCGAGCAGCTGAGCTCCAGCAGCTGGCCGCGCATCTTCTCATCTTTGATCTGCTGCGGTGAGCCGATGGCAACCAGCTGGCCGCGCTGGATGAAGGCCAGCCGGTGGCAGTGTTCGGCTTCGTCCATGTAATGGGTCGTAACGAAAATGGTGTGTCCCTGGTTGGAGAGCAGGTAGAGCAAATCCCAAAACTCTCGCCTTGAGATAGGATCGACACCGGCAGTAGGCTCATCCAAGAACAGGAGCTTGGGTTCATGCAGAATGGCGCAGCCCAGGGCCAGACGCTGCCGCCAACCGCCGGAGAGGTTTTGGGTCAGCTCCCGCTCACGTCCCTGCAAACCGGCCATTTCCAGAATCTCCGCCTTGCGCTGGCGCAAGCGCCCTCGTCGCACACCATAGGTGCCGCCAAAGAAATTGAGGTTTTCGGCGACGGTCAGGTCGTTGTAAAGGCTGAACCGCTGGGACATGTAGCCGATGAGATGGCGCAGCAGCTGCCGCTGGTTGACGATATCATAACCCAGAACGGTTGCCTTCCCCGATGTCGGCGTCAGCAGCCCCATCAACATGCGTATGGTGGTGGTCTTTCCAGCCCCGTTTGGCCCCAGGAATCCAAAAATCTCTCCCCGGCGCACCTGGAAGCTGATGCCGTCAACGGCGGTGAAACCGTCGAACCGCTTGACCAATGCTTCGGTCTTGATGGCATGTTGGCTTGTTTCTTCTGACATGAACCTATCCCAGGCTACGCCACCTGTACCCGGCGCAGCAGACTGATGGTGCCGATATAGATCAACACCCCCAGGAAACCGATGGCAGCCAATTCCCGCCAGAACACGCTGATGCCTGCCCCTTTCAGCAAAATGCTGCGAAATACAATCAGCCAATGTTTGAGCGGGAAGAGGTTGGCGATCAGCCGCATGAACGGCGGCATCGTCTCCACCGGAAAGGCATATCCGGAGAAAATGATCATGACCATGATCACGGCAAAGGCGATGAGCAGTGCCTGCATCTGGGTGCGAGCCACCGCGGAAATCATCAGCCCCCACCCCAGCTCGACCAGCATATAGAAAAAGGCGATGATCATGAGCAGCGGCAGCGAGCCGCGCATCGGCACGTCAAAAAACCAGACGACCATGCCCAGCATCAGCAAGAACTCGGTATACCCCAAAGCTACTGCCAAAACCGATTTCCCGATCACCAGTTCCAGGGAGCGGATTGGGGTCACCAGCAGCTGCTCCAGCGTGCCTAGCTCCCTCTCCCGGGCGATCCCCATGCTAGCCACCATGGCGGCAATCGCGGCAGCAATGAAGCCCAACTCCGAGGGAATCATGTAGTTGGACTCCTTCATCTCTTCGTTGAACCACACTCTCAAACTCAAGCTGACCGGGGGTTTGAGGGCAAGCGCCTCCGGCGATGCTTGCACGGCCATCTGATAGCCGAACGCCGCGGCCAGGCCGCTGCCCACTTCCGCGGCAGTCTGAGCCGCCATCACATCTGCGCCATCGACGATCAGCTGCACCTCCCCCGGCGACATCCCTTGGTTTACCAGGCTGGCCTGAAAGCCGGCGGGGATGACCCAGGCTGCCAGGGCCGTGCCGTTATCCACATCAGCGGTGATGCGATCCAGAGAATCCACGGCGTAGGGGGAGAAGGTTTCGCTGTTTGCCATAGCCGCTATGAAACTGCGGCTGGCGCTGCTCTGATCCAAATCCAGAACGGCTGTCGGCAGATGATCAATTCCCTGAGAGGTTGACCAGGCTACCATCAGCAGCTCCAGCAGCGGGCCGAAGAGCACCAGCGGGGCCAATACCCGATCCCGGGCCAGCTGGATGAATTCCTTGACAATCAGATTCCAAATCCGGTAGAACATCTTTTCAAAGCCCCTCGTACCATCGCAATCAGAAATCGCGCAGAAGCTATTACAGCTTTTTCTTGAACATCAGCACCGTAAATCCCATGAAGAGACCGCCCAGGGCCGCCAGGGCCAGCACATACCCTTGCAGCTGGGCCAATCCAACCCCTTTGACGAAAATTCCCCGGCTGATAATGACGAAATGGGTGGTGGGAAACATGAACGCTTCCATTTTGATCAATGGGCCCAGCAAACTGAATGGGATAAGCAGGCCGGACATGAAGAACCCCGAAAAGAGGAAGATCATCATGGAGGCCATAATGGCCACCTGTTGGCTGCCGGCAAACACGGAGATGAACAGGGCAATGCTCATGGTGGCGAACAGAAAGAGGGCTGACAGCGCCAGGTAGAGGGCCAGGCTGCCCTGCAAAGGCACCTTATAGCCGTAAACAGCGGTGGCGACACATAAGGGTACACTCAGCATACCTGCCAGCAGATAGGGAACCAGCTTGCCCAGGATCAGCTCTACACGGCCGATGGGGGTGGCGATCAGCCCTTCCAGCGTGCCCCACTCCCTTTCTCTGGCAATCGCCAGTGACGCGGCCATGGAAGGGACAGCCAGCACTATTCCCAATAGCGCCGGAATCATGGAAATGGTGTAGCGCAGCCCTGGGTTGTACCAGGCCCGCAGACGCAGATCCAGCGGCGGCTGGACCGGCGGAATGCCCATCCGGTTCAGCTGATCAGCCGCTTCTTGCGACCCGAACTCCTGCGCATGGGCGCTGATATGGCGAATGGCGTGACCGGCGGTATTGGGATCGGTGCCGTCAACAACCAGCTGCAGAGCGGCACCATCCCCGGATCGGATAGCTTGTTCAAAACCATGGGGAATGATGACCACCGCCTTAGCCTCTCCGCGCATCAGCAGGGCGTCAGCTTCGGCCAGATCACGCGGCCATTGTTCCAGCCGGAGGGCATCTGTGCTGGCAAGTTGGGCGATAAGCCGGCGCGATGTGGGGCTCAAGTCTTGATCCAGCACCCCCACCCCAACGTCTTTGATATCGATGGAAAAGGCGTATCCCATGGTAACCAACACCATCACCGGCGACAGCAGCAGCAAGATGAATGATGCTTTGTCTCTGGTGATATGCCACCACTCTTTGCGAGCGATCGAATATACTCTGCGCCAGTTCATGATTGTTACCGGGATCCTGATCCCACTGTCTGCGACTAGAGCGTCAGCCCTTCTGCTTGCGAATCAACGAAATAAATGCTTCTTCCATGCGCGGCTGAGTTCTGCTAATCCGCTGCAGGGTGATACCGTGAGCGGAAAGCGCCTCGGGGACGCGCCTGATGAGATCATCGGCGTCGTCAGCGAATAAGCGCAGCTGCTCCCCATACGTCTGAATCTCTTTCACCCCAGCCAGCCCTTCCAGAATGGTCCGGGCGAGGCGCGGCTGACTTGGCCATATGGCGACCAGCTCCCCTTCGGTCATTCGCTTGATCTGTTCCGGGGTATCGCACACCACCAGCCGTCCCTTGTACATCAGCCCTACCCGCGAGCACCGCTCTGCCTCATCCATGTAAGGGGTGCTGATGACCAGGGTAATGCCCTGCATATGCAGATCGGTCAAGATGTCCCAAAACTCCCGCCTTGACAAAGGATCAACGCCAGTGGTGGGCTCGTCCAAGAAGATAATCTCGGGAGTGTGAATCAGCGTACAAGCCAGGGCCAGCTTCTTCTGCATGCCGCCGGAGAGATGCATCGCCCGACGGTCTCGGAATTTACTCAATCTGGCGAAACCCAGCAGCCTCTCGATCTGCTGGCGCCGCTCCTGCCCGGTTACTTCAAATACGTCGGCGAAGAAATTGAGGTTCTCCCAGACGGTAAGATCCCCATACAGATTAAACCGTTGGGCCATGTAGCCGATGCGCCTCTTGATCTCTTCCGGCTGATTGACGGTGTCATACCCAGCGACGGCTGCCCGCCCGCTGCTTGGGTCCATGATGGCGGAGAGCAGCCGAATGGTGGTGCTCTTGCCGGCGCCATCCGGGCCCACCAATCCAAAAATCTCGCCAGCGTTCACCGCCAGCGAGAGCTCTTTAACCGCCTCCACATCTTTGAACCGCCGGGTCAGCCGCTCAGCTTCGATGACCATGCCGTTAGTTTCCATCGTCTAGATCGCCTTCAACCCTTTCAATACCAGCGTTTCCACCGCGTCCATCATTTCGCTCCAGCCTGGCGTTCCCAGGCCGGTAGCCAGGGCCAGCACCACCCCATCATAGAGTGCTAGAACAACCAGAGGGGTTGCCTCCGGCAGATCGGCGGCGAATTCTCCGTTGGCCTGCCCCTCTTTGATTATCTGATCCATGGTTGCCTGATAACCGGCATACATCTCCCGCAGCAGGATCTCTACATCTTGATCGTGGCGGGTCAGAGTCCACCCTTCCATCATGATGCCAAAGAACGGGACCATCTCCTCAAGCTCGGAACGGAAGAACGCCATGCTGTCCAGCAGCTTTTCGGTGGCGGTTCGCCCTTGGTCGCGGATCAGCGCTGCCCAGGTCTGGCTCATCTGATCCATCATTTCCTGGAACATGCCCAGGAAGAGCGACTTCTTGCTCTCGAAATACCAGTACAGGGCGCCTTTGCTGAGCCCGCTCTCCAGGACGATGTCATCCATCGTAGTCAGGTGGTAGCCCCGGCGGCTGAAGCATGCCAGGGCGGCCTGAAATATCTGGGATCTACGTTCTATCGAGACGTCGGGCTTTGGTGACATAGCTGCTGGTCCTCGCTCAGCGCTTGATCCGTCTCAACACCCAGAGCATCACCGCGGCCAGTCCGACGGCATCCAGGGAACTCATCGCCAGCCGCAGCCACCCGCTCAACCCGATGATCGGAGATAGCCAGAAGTAAGCGGCCAGAGCCCAGCCCACCGCAGCGATGGTACCTACACCGATGTCGACCGCCAATCCGTAGGGCGGCTGGCTCTTCATCTGCATCGGCAGCAGCCAGGTCACCAGGACGCTGCCAACAATCGTGATAAGCAACAGCACCAGTATCATTTTCTACTCCTAATTACTTGAGACGGCTTCCCGGATAGGAAATGCACTCCCCTATCCTATAACTGACCGGCTAGTCAGTTATAGGATAGGGGATGTTTACCCCTGTGTCAACGGCCAGATTCACGATTGAAGCTTGTCTGTGGGTCCAGGCAATCTAGGTAAGGTCTCGGGAGAATAAGCTCTCAGCGAGGCCAAAATAGCGAGAGCCGCTGCATTGAGTACACAACGCAGCGGCTCTCGCGGTTCTCCGCCCAGAGAGTGGGTTAACGCACCGCTCCAGGCTGAGAATTAGTGGCAAAATACTCCCGTCCGTGACCGGGCTTTTCGATCCTAGATTGCCCGTATCTGGCTGCTGCCGTTGGTGGGCAAAGTCATGAATTCCGGCCATTCCGCATTGTCACTGAACGTGTCCAGCTTCTGCAGGATTGGGTTTTCAGGATCAGTTACGAAATCCCAGAAGGCGCTTTGAGCAGTTGTGGCTGGACGGAAACTGCTTTGGCCGATGCAGATATCTTGCTGCATCGAAATTCCCTCAATAGGAATTTGGGCGACCTTGTCTGGCACCAATCTTGCCACCACCATTTGTGAGATAAAGGCGACACCGATGCCTTCCTGGACAGCCAGTGCAATTGCCTCGGAATTACCCAGGGTGAGAATTGTTCTCAAGTCGCTAGGGGAAATGCCGGCATCAGCCAATGCCGATTCAGCTATCCTTCGGGTACCTGACCCCTCTTCCCGGACAATGAAGTTGGCTTGACGCAGTTCCTCGACGCCGATGGACTCTCGTTCTGCCCACGGGTGATCCAAAGGCACGATGAGAACAACGCGATCATCGATTATTTGACGGCTTTCAGCATCATGCAAGAATTCATCGGCGCTGGCCAGAGCCAAATGAACTTCGCCGTCTATCAAGCGCTGCATCGCTTCCTGCCGCGGAGCGACCAAACAGCTGGCCGAAACACTTGGATGCCTGTTCATGAACTCAGCCAGCAGAAACGGCAGCACGTATTTGCCGATAGTGGTGCTGCAGCCAACGATAAGGTGCCCATGAACCTCACCCTTCAGTGACTCCATACGCTCATCGATATGCTGAGACATGAAGACCATATCTTCGGCCATGACCATCAGTTCACTGCCAGCGTCGGTCAACCGAAGGTGCCGGCCAGTCCTGATAAATAGGGCGGTGCCGAAATATTGTTCAAGCGCTTGAATGTGCTGGCTGACGCTCGGCTGGGTCATATGAAGCTGCCGGGCAGCCGCAGTGAAATTCATGGTTTTTGCCGCAGTCAGAAATACGTTTAGTTGATGTGCATCCAGCATGGTTGGTACCCCCTACCGATTGATCCATCTTCGCAGAAGTCGCTCCCGCTTGCTGCCATAGTCGCAGCCAGACCGGTGCCCCCTCAATCAACTTGTGCATTATGTCACAAACCGCACGGCCCAACAAGTGTCAAATGTCATGTAAAGATAAGATTTTCTTATCAAAGCGCATAAGGCAAAACAATAAGAAAAGGCTATCAAAACCATTGAATTACCCCAATGTTCACTTATATAATCGGGTTGTCATTTGCTCTGTATTTCACGAACAGGGCATAGTTTATTTCCCGGCTCGGCTCGCTGCTGATACGGCGACTGACTTAAGCAAAACAGGGTGAGGGAGCCACCAAGGTTCAGGAGGGTTTCATATGCTAAGGCGTGGGGAGAAGACCAATCAGCTGACAGGAACATTCTATTTGGTATTGATTCTGTTGGCAGCAGCATTGTTATGGAGCGGCACCGTTTTGGCACAGCCTGCTCACAGCGGTAATGCAGAGCGGGCAGCCGAAGAGGGGCAGCCCAGTGATGATTCCGACTCAACGGCAGATCACAGCCAATTCGAACTCCTGCAGCAAGAGTTCGCCACTGGCCCAGAAGTCACTGCCGCTTGTTTGTCGTGTCACACCAAAGCGGCCCAACAGATCATGGGCACGACCCATTGGACCTGGGAAGAGACCACCAGCCTGGGTCAGACGCTGGGCAAGCAGAATGTCATTAACAA
Organism: Chloroflexota bacterium; assembly: GCA_024640485.1. Classification (GTDB taxonomy): domain Bacteria; phylum Chloroflexota; class Anaerolineae; order Promineifilales; family Promineifilaceae; genus JAHEEY01. The sequence continues at coordinate 10,339 of JAHEEY010000087.1, forward strand.
CTACTGTGTAGCGGTAGAAACCAACGAGCCCCGCTGCACCAGCTGCCATGCTGGGTACGGCTGGAAAGACGGCTCCTTTGATTTCACCATTGAGACCAATGTCGACTGTTTGGTCTGCCATGACACCACCGGCAGCTACAAGAAGTTTCCTGCCGGCGCCGGGCATCCTACTTATGAGGAAAAAGAATTTCCTCCCGGCAGCGGCAAGATCTGGAAGCCTCTAGATCTGGCCTTTATTGCCCAGAATGTCGGTGAAACCGGGCGCAGCAACTGCGGTGCCTGTCACTTCTCTGGCGGCGGAGGCGACGGTGTGAAGCACGGCGATATCGACTCTTCGCTAGCCAACCCGCCGAGGGAACTAGATGTCCATATGGACAGCGAAGGATTGGATTTTGACTGCACCGAATGTCACACCACTGAGGGCCACAACGTCACCGGCAGCCGCTACGATGTCACCGCGGCTGATACAGATGGTCAAGATATGCCCAGTGACCACGGCGAAGTTCGGACCTGCATTTCCTGCCATGGCCTTGAGCCAATGGCTGAAAGCAAACTGAACGATCATGTAGACACACTGGCGTGCCAGACATGCCACATACCAGAATTCGCCCGCGAAAAACCAACCAAGATGTGGTGGGATTGGTCAACCGCCGGCAACAAGAAACCAGACGGCACCGAGATTGTAGAAAAAGATGAGAACGGCTGGGTCACCTACGATACCAAGAAGGGCGACTTCATCTGGGAAATGAACGTGGTGCCTACCTACGTCTGGTACAACGGCACCGCTGAATTCACGACAGTAAATACCAAGATCGATGACAGCGGCGTTGTGGGCCTCAACACGCCCAACGGCAGCCCAGACGATCCCAATTCCCGCATTTGGCCGATGAAACTATTCTCCGGCAAACAGCCGTATGACCCGGTCAACAAAACCTTGGTCGTGCCCCATCTGTTCGGAAAAGACGAGGCCGCCTATTGGAAGAGCTATGACTGGAACATGGCCATTGAAGCCGGTATGGCCGCCAAAGGCGCACCTTACAGCGGCGAATACGCTTTTGTGGAAACAAACATGTACTGGCCTACCACCCATATGGTGGCGCCAGCTGAAGACGCTTTGACCTGCGACGAATGTCACAGTGAAAATGGTCGTTTGGCAGGGATAGAAGGTCTGTACATCCCCGGCCTGAAAAGCAGCAGCACAGTAGACTCCCTTGGGTGGGGGTTCTCGCTCCTGGCAGTAATCGGTATCGTCATTCACGGCTCCATGCGCGTGGCAAGCAAGAAAGAAGGAGAGAAATAATGAAAAGGGTATTGATCTACAAGCGGTTTGAGCGCTTATGGCACTGGCTGCAGGCAGCCTTGATCATCACCTTGGCCGTCACTGGTTTTGAGATTCACGGCACCTTCGCCTGGTTAGGCTATGAGACGGCTGTACAAGTTCACAATATCGCCTTGTGGATGTTCCTGGTGTTGATCGTCTTCGCTGCCTTTTGGCATGTCACCACCGGCGAATGGAAACAGTACACCCAGCGCCAGGGCACCGTCTCAGCCATGTTCAAATACTACACGTCGGGTATTTTCCGCAATGAGCCGCACCCAGTAAAGAAGACGGAACTGTCCAAGTTGAACCCTCTGCAGCGGGTGACCTACCTGGCTTTCAAGCTGATCATTGTCCCTCTCCAGGTCGTCACAGGGCTGTTCTATCTGACCTATAATCGCTGGCCAGCATGGAATATCAACGGAGACCTGAACCTGGTTGCCACGCTTCACACCATTAGTGCCTTCTCGCTGGTCATCTTCTTCATGGTCCACGTGTACATGACCACGACTGGACGAACCGCGACATCGAATGTAAAAGCGATGATTACCGGTTGGGAAGAGATGGAAGACGAGGTGCCGGCAGTCAGCGGCAGATTAGCCGGCAGCCCCGCTATAGGGGACTAAACCTGTTCACGAATGTGACTTCCTCCGGGTCACTTCAGTTCTTCTTTCTTCTCTTAAGCAAGACCGCCATCGGCAATTCGATGGCGGTCTTGTGGTTTCCAGGGACAGATCGGGCTGCGGGAAATTAGCTCTAATCAAACCCCGACGCCGCGAACGAAGAGCAAGGCCATTCCCAGCAGATAGACCACGATGATGAATACAGCATCCGCTTCCACAAACCAGAATTTCCGTTCGACCCTGGCTAGATTACCGATGAGTGCCATGTTGATCAGCAGCAGTCCCAGCATGCCCACCAGCATAAAATTGGAATCGATCGCACCCA
>JAHEEY010000493.1 GCA_024640485.1 Chloroflexota bacterium
GTAAATCGCGATCGGCGCTGGTGAGAGCGCCGGCTGGATCAAGCTGCAGCTGAAGAGGGATTGAAGCCTGGGCATCAAAAGCTTTGACCTGCAGATTCAGGGCGGTGAGCTGGTCGGCGAAAGTAACCGGCTCAGTGCTCGGCAATCCATCGAGCTGATCCCGCAAACCCTGAATATCCTGCAGCAATACGGCAATCTCACGCTGGCGGGCCAGCTGTGAGCTCTGCTCAGCTCGCAGTGAGCTTAGCTGATTGTCGATAATCCCAGCGCGATTTCGGGATTGGAATTCAATGAGGGCTGCTTCAGCCGCCTCCAGCTCCGATTTTGATTGGGCCATCTGCTGTTCGAAAAAGATGACCTGGCCGCCACCCAAATCGCCATAAATCTCATTTGCCCGGGTGACAAACAGTTCGGCCCAGATATTGGCGATACGAGCGGCCTGCTGGGCAGTTGAGTAACGTGCAGTCAGGCGCACCAGACTAGGATCACTGCCTGATTCGGCCTCCACTAATCCGCGCACGCTGGCCACAGTCTCCATGCCCTCAAGATCATTGTTGACTGTCTCTTTGAGCAGCTGCAGCAGCTCGTCGCTCTGGGCCAGTTCAGGGTACGCTTTCAGCGGCTGGCTGTCATCGACCGCTTCAAAACGGGGGTCAAACTGAACGATCTGGCCCGGCCGAGTGACCGCCACCAATGCGGTGGCCTCATAGGTCTTGGGCAGCAGGAAACTGACTCCCAGGGCGACCAAAGCGGCGACAAAGGAGATACCAAAGATCCATTTCCAATTCTGCAACAACGCCTCAAAGTAAGGACGGAGATCGATTTCTTCTTCCAATGCTAGCCTCCAACAGCCGATGACAGCAAACAGAACAACGGTGCCGGATCATACATGCTACAGTTGAAGCGGTCAAATGCGGAGAAGGGGAGCGGTTGGGCTCAAGCGGCAATAATTCTGCTGCACAAAGTCAGCGCCTGGGGCTGGTTATCTGTGTGGGATACATTGAGCGATTGATCCTATGGTTTCCCTGGCGAATTTAGGTTCCCTCAGGATTGACTCACGTATTTCCTCATGCTATAGTGAGTCCATGACGCACCGCGTTATGATCGGTGCTTTGCTAACGGTGCACGCCTAATTGATTGGTAGCAAGAACATAGATAGTTCTCGATAATGGAGATGACAATGACAGAAGAAATCGAAATTCAGGAAGAAGAACACGAGGTTGGGAATGGCCCTCTGCTAAGCGGTCTTCGCCGGGTATTACTGGCCGGCATAGGGGCGGTGGCACTGGCACAGGACGAGATGGATGAATTTGTCGGCCGGCTGGTGGATCGGGGCGAGATCGCGGAAAAGGACGGGCGTAAATTGGTCCAGGAACTGAGAGACCGCCGCCGGGAAAGAGTCCACGGCGCAGAGGAAAATCTCGAGCCAAAGATCCAGAAGCTGATGGATCGGATGAACGTGCCCTCAAAGAAAGATATGGAAGCGCTCAGCGAGAAGATCGGTCGTTTGGCTGACAAGGTGGACGAACTCCTCGCTGAAAAATAGATTGACCAACCGGTCGGCCCGCCCTCAAGCGACTAACCTTGTTCGCCAGCGCTCATCTTGAAAGAAGTCGCGCCGCGGCGATCAGCAAGTCTGGAGTCTACATGGTAATCATTAAACGATACCCGAACCGCAAACTCTACGATACTGATTCGAAACGCTATGTCACTCTGAGTGAGACCGCCGATCTAGTTCGCGAAGGCGTAGAGGTACAGGTAGTCGACCATCGCACCAATGAAGATTTGACGGCAGTGATCCTGACTCAGATTATCGCAGAGCAAGAGAAGCAGCATCGAGGGTTCCTGCCGCAGACAGTGCTGACTCGACTAGTGAAAGCTGGCGGTGAGACAATGCAGCAATTACAGCGGGGATTGATATCACCTCTAGACCTGCTGGGTCAAATCGACCAGGAAATTGAAAGCCGGCTGCAGCGACTGATCAACCGCGGCGAGCTGGCCCGAGAAGAAGGGGCCCGGCTGAAACGTAAATTGCTATCGCCGACGCCCTCCCCTTCAGAATCGCAGTTGAATGCGATCCTTCAAGACCGGGGCGTGCCGACAAGGGAAGCGCTTCGCAGCCTACATGAGAAGCTAGATGCCCTGGCAGCGAAACTTGACCAAGTCGCCAAAGAGCCAGATTGACGAAACCTGCTTCAATCGTTAATACGCTTCAGATAGACGGCGATTTTTCATCGTGTTATAATAGGTGTACCTGGGGATGACAGGCTTCGACGGGGAAGGCTGGCCCTGGACTGCAAGCCGAGCACGCTTTACAACTCGTAAAACTGGAAGCAAAAAATAAGTGCAAACCGCACAAACAACTACGCCGCTCTTCCTTTGGCTGCCTAATCGCAGTTAAAGAAGAACGGTAGGTTCCCAAAGAGGAACCACGTCTATCCTATTCCGCTCGTTGTCCGGGTAGGCATAGGCGTCATCAATGCCAACGTGCTTTCTCTCGACGTCGATAGAGAGAATCAAGAGGCCCTTTCGGGGGCCATCGACTAGCTAATTGTTGACCCGGTCAGCTGGGGCGTCAACTAGCGAAAATAAATAGGCTGACTACGCTTGTAGACGTTCAGATGGTCGAATTTTTCGGACGCGGGTTCGATTCCCGCCATCTCCACTGAATCAGAGCAGTGCCTGAAGGCACTGCTCTTTTTTTGCCTTGGGACCATTCATTACTCTGTCTTCCTGCGCTCAATTCGCAGTTGGCACATAGGGGAAGTGAAATGCCGCCGCCCATTTCATTTACATAATCACGCTCGAGTGACAACGAAGTTCCTCTCGAGTGGCAATAGTTGATGATCTTGCTTGACTTTTAGAAATCACTATCTCATAATATAGAAAATTTAATCATTAGCGTCTACATTGTCGCCACTTTCTATATCTATTTGAGTGAATCGGAGATTCTTCTCCTCTTGGTCAGATAGCTTGGGGGTGGCCGGGAGCCACCCGGCGGATGATAGGGCAAGCAGTAGTCGCCGCTTTAGCTAAATCATCCCCTGGGATTCTCAATTTACAGCTGTGGCAAGTAATACCACTCGGTAATTGGCAGATTTGCGCACTCCTTATGTTCATAGCTGCCGCGTAAGCCAATGTAGCTGACACGCCTTGTTCATCTAGGCATCTCCTCCGAATGGATGGAGTTGCCCACACCACATATGGCTGTCAGACCGCATCCCTATCTTTGCCCTATCTTTGCCCTTTCGTCGCCGATCCAGCCAATTTCCCCGCTATCAAAGGTCCAATTTAACGGTTTGAGACCTCCTTGCCCTAGCGGCAGAGAATGTCTTTGTGCCTAACCGTCTTAGCGATTGCTGGTCTGCATCAGCATTGACTGATGTCAGCAGGGCGGAGCCTGGCTCGGCTTCAGCAGCCGAGAGCCAAGATCAACAGAGACGTCGAGCAGGCACTAACTTCCTGTCTCACTATTCAGGAATAACCGGAGGAAGATTGGTGGACACGAAAGTGGTTGCCATCATACCAGCGAGAAATGAAG
>JAHEEY010000494.1 GCA_024640485.1 Chloroflexota bacterium
GGGGAAAAAAAGAGAGCCCGGTTTAGAACCAGGCTCTCCTATTCAAGCATGTCTTCCGCTGCTGAATGACGATAGTGATCATTCAAGCGGTTAAATGGCTTCTATGCCTCTGGTAATTCGATTGGGTCACCTTCTCGCTTGCTGTTCCAAACCGCCCACACAAGAACCACAAAGCTGACTATCATCCCGACGATGGTGCCGAAGCCCATGGGTTCACCTGGCAGCCGGACCGCCACGATGACCGGGGCCACAATCAGCGATACCAGATTGATAACCTTGATCATCGGATTCAGCGCCGGCCCTGCGGTATCCTTGAGCGGATCGCCAACCGTGTCGCCAACCACACCGGCCTTGTGAGGCTCGGAATGTTTCCCGCCGAAATTACCATCTTCAATGTATTTCTTGGCATTATCCCAGGCACCGCCGGCGTTGGATTGGAAGACAGCCATTAGCTGACCGGAAAGGATAATCCCAGCCAAGAAGCCGCCAAGCGCCTCAACACCCAACAGGAAGCCAACTAAGACTGGCACCAGCACCGCAATAAGACCCAGGTTGATCAGCTCTTTCTGCGCCGCAGTGGTCGATATGCTCACCGCTCTGGCGTAGTCGGGCAATACTTTGCCTTCCATTAAACCAGGGATTTTGAACTGCCGGCGTACTTCTGCCACGATCTGGGCCGCCGCGCGGGAGACAGCACGAATGGTCAACGATGAGAAGAGGAAGGGGATAGCGCCGCCGATCATAAGGCCGATGAAAACAGTAGGGGCGGCGATATTGATGCCGCTCATCTTCTCAATTCCGGCCACCCCGGCGTCAATCAACTCCTGCTGCACCTTACCAACATCCGTCAAATAGGAGCCGAAGAGGGCCACCGAGGCAATGACTGCGGAGCCAATGGCGATACCCTTGGTCACAGCTTTGGTGGTGTTACCGACGGCGTCGAGGTCATCCATAACTCGCCGAGCTTCGACTTTCAAACCGGCCATTTCGCCAATGCCGTTGGCATTGTCTGAAATCGGGCCGAAGCTGTCCATCGAAATGGTGTTGCCGGTCAACGTTAGCATACCGATGCCGGTAAGAGAAACGCCATAGAGAATCGCCGTAAATTGGGTCGCGGCTGGTTCGTTGCCGTAGATCAGCACCGAGCTGAAGATAGAAAGAGCAATGACCATGATCGCCCACACACTAGATTCCATGCCCAGCGCCAATCCCGATAAGATGTTCGTGGCGGAACCGCTGGTTGAGGCTCGACTCACTTCCCGGACCGGGCTGAAATGCCATGAGGTGAAGTACTCGGTGAGCTTGTCCAGGACGATTGCCAGGGCAATGCCGGAAATGGTTGCCAGGAAAGGTCTCCAGTCTACTACGCCAGAAACTGGGTCCTTCATATAGAATATGGTGACGATGGCGAAGCCAATCGCGGAAACCGCGGCTGCCAAATAGAACCCGCGGTTCATCGCGGCCATGGCGTCACGCTTGATTTCGTCAGTGCGCACAATCGTGTTGCCGATGACCGAGGCCACCACGCCGATACCGCGCAATATCAAGGGGAAAATGACGAATCTGAGGTCATAATGCCCGTCGCCAAGTCCGCCGGCAGAGACATCGCCGAGAACCAGGCCCAGTATCAACGCTGAAACGATGGTTACTTCGAAACTCTCGAAAACATCAGCCGCCATACCAGCGCAATCGCCCACGTTGTCACCGACCAGGTCGGCAATAACCGCGGCATTGCGGGGATCGTCCTCTGGAATACCAGCTTCAACCTTGCCGACCAGGTCTGCACCGACATCGGCGGCTTTCGTATAGATGCCGCCTCCAACACGCATGAACAGCGCTATCAGCGATCCGCCGAAGCCAAAACCGAGCAACGCGTCAGGAGCCGCAATGCCAAAGACCATGAAAATGAGCGTGCCGCCAAATAAGCCCAGGCCCACGGTCAACATACCGGTGACGGTACCTGAACGATAGGCGATCTGCATCGCCGGGTTGTAACCCTCAAGGGAGGCGGCAGCGACGCGTACATTGCCTTCTACGGCAACGTTCATGCCAACAAAACCAACAGTATATGAGAATATCGAGCCCATCAAGAATGCTACCGCGCGGCCAATGGCTACGGCAATAGTTGCGCTCTCTTCGCTTCCAAAGCGCTCAATAGCCTCTCGCGTGGGGGGCACAATGATGACGGAGGCTGCCAGTACAAAGGTAAGGACAGCAATCAGGATGGCGATCGTGCGGAACTGCTGGCTCAAATAGGCATTGGCTCCGTCCTTGATGAAGCCCCATACCTCCTGCATCCGATCGGTGCCCTTGGACTTTTGCATAATCTGGGTGCGCAGCCAGAATGCGTAGCCGATACCCAACAGGGATATCAGCAGCACAATCCATACGGCAGTGAGTTCAATAGTGGTTAAACCTTGCATTGATCAAACATCTCCTTTCCAAATGTTTATCTTGTGATGCATCTTCCTATCTCCACGAAAGCTGGATCTTGGGAAATAGACCCAGTTTTATTTTTCGAAATGAAACTTGTGCTGATCAGGATTGGAAGGGCGTTATGCTCTCCCGTTTTGGGGCCCACCTCCTTGTACAGTCCCAACGAGTTTGTCCGCGACTGTCGAATTTGAGCGGCAATAGTATCTCAGAATTATTTGCTGTGCCACGAGGGAGTGGTCGATGTGGCAGTATTTGGGTAGGGGACGTTGGCTTCTTGCGGCAGAGATAGTGAAGAAAACCACAAGTGCGAAAGCCAAAAGGGATGGCTGGTTAAGCTCTGTTACAATGATCTGTATCATAACCTACTTTGGTTTGCAGATGAGAGTTTCCCGCAAGCCTCGCTTGCAATTATATAGCCTGATGCCCAGCTTGCCAGAAAACGACAGAATCAGTGCATATTTGAACGTTTCTGTGGACAAAATCACTTTATGTCGTGCTAGCTGACGCGGTCGTGATACAATAGAGTCATGGCTAAAAGCCCAGCGTAGTATCCGATCATGCTCATTGTCATTCAGCGATGTGCTTTCTTGCCGGCAAAAGGTGAGACCAGGTGGGTGTATCCTGTTTGTCCATGATTTCTTTCATCTGACGGCAGCATCGAAAAAGGATTGGGAAACCGCTGGTTCTCAAGCCGGTTTCAAACGGTAGATTGATTATCGCGAGGTAATCAATCAGATGATTTCCAGGATTAGCTTCATGACCACTTCATTGGTTTATGCGCCCGCAAACGCCCATACGATGCACAATCATCCGGAGAGCCATGGCCGCATGGAGAGGTTGCTCCCTGAGCTGGATCGTGCTGGCCTGCTTGCTGATCTGCATATGATTGCCCCTGTGGCCGCCACCGATGAGCAGCTGCTCAGGGTGCATACGGCAGGGCTGATAGATCATATACGCCAGGTGAGCGTGCGTGGGGGTGGTCTGCTGGACCACGGTGACACATATGCGACTCCCGAAAGCTATGAATTGGCCCGCGTTGCCGTTGGCAGCTGCTGCGCAGCGGTAGATCAGCTGATCAATGGCCAAGTAAACAACGGCATCGC
>JAHEEY010000495.1 GCA_024640485.1 Chloroflexota bacterium
CAAGGAGCCGGCGATGCTTTCCAACTGGTACGATGCCAGCAGATAGATATCGGCCTGCCCCTGGTTTGCCAACTGGACGAAGCCGGTCAGCCCTTCCGTTTCTACCCACTCAGGGCGAGTCAGATCGACCGCCAGCCCTGCCGGAAAGCGGCTTTGGTCCAACGAGATTCGCTCCTGATAGAGAAAATTGGGGGGAAGCGCGATTTCACAGGCAGCGACCGGCTGACTGGCCCGGGCAAAGCCGGCAAAACAGGCCATTAATATGCTTGCGGCTAAGCGACGATTCATCCTGGATAACATAGGTTGTAACTCCAAAGAAAGGTTGATGGCGCCAGATCTTTGGCGTTGTATATCAAACGCATTTCGATCACCACAAGTTCCTATGTCAAATGACGTATCTTTTGACAGTATCAGCTGCCGGCGATCCTGGAAGCTTCCCGGCAGGATAGCGTACAGCTTGGATTCGCGGTTGCCATCATCCGGCACAGTTGTTATGATTGTATCGGTATAATCGACACAACATTAGGGTTGAGAGATGACACACTTATTCCAGGAAATCGCCGAATCGATCCGTCGGCAGATAGCGACGGGCGAGTTTGCCCCAGGTGACCGGCTGCCAGCAGTGCGAGACCTGGCCCAACAGTGGCATTGTACGCCGGGGACAGTCAGCCGCGCGTATCAGGAGTTGGCCGAGCAGGGGTTGGTAGGCGGTCGTCGGGGCAGCGGCACTCGGGTACTGGAAAACCCGCTCTTCGGCAGCCGTCCTGATCTGGAGTGGGCCAACCTGGTAAACCGGGCCGAGCGATTTCTACTGGAAGCGTTGAGCAGCGGTCATAACCCTGACCAGGCGCAGTCGGCATTGTCAGTAGCAGTTTCCCGCTGGCAGTCGCTGCAAAAACAGACGCCTTCTGAACCGGAACATCCGTCCAAAGCGGGCCATCTGCGATTCGCCGGCAGCCACGACCTGGCGATGGAACTGCTGGCTCGGAGGCTGGTAGAATCCAACCCCGATTCTAAACTGGAATTGAGCTTCAGCGGCAGTCTAGGCGGCGTGATCGCCCTAATCCGGGGAGACGCTGATGTGGCTGGCGTGCATCTGTGGGATGCCAAGCGGGACAGCTACAACCTGCCGCTGATCCGGCGGATGCTGCCGAACCAACATCTGGCCTTAGTCACTCTGGCCTACCGGCATCTGGGGTTCATGGTATCGCAGGGAAACCCGCAGCAGATTAACAAGCTGACCGATTTAGTCCGCCCCGGCGTTCGCTGGATCAACCGGCAGCCGGGCAGCGGCACCCGGATCTGGCTGGATGAACAGCTGAAGAAGCTCAAAGTGGAGCCGGACCAGATCTCCGGTTACAGCGATGAACGGGCTACCCATGTGGCGGTGGCGGAAGCGGTGCAAAGCGGCGTGGCCACGGCTGGTCTGGGCATCCAGGCGGCCGCTCTGGCGTACGGGCTGACGTTCATCCCGCTGACCGAAGAGCTGTACCAACTGGTGGTCCAAAAGCGTATCTGGGAAAGCGCTGTCTGGCAGTCGCTGCTGGCCATTATCCGTTCAGACTCCTTCCGGACAGCGGTAACGGATTTGGGCGGCTACAACACCACAAAAACTGGGGAGGAAGTCTGGACCTAGGTAAAAGCGGGACAGTTTTTTGAAATTCTCGAACTGCCTTCTACCCGCTTTTCCTCGAGGAGAATCCGGTCTTTTTCGGCGAAGAATTACTGGATTCTACCTAACTGCTTCTGGAAACGGGAACTTCAAGGATCCAGCCACACCTCAGCTATAACGCGGAGGGCGAGCAGTTGATTTCAGAACCGTCTCCGCGATCGGCCAGAAGGGAGATCTGGCAGCATCGTATGACAAACATGAACCTTATTGAGCGGACAGGCGTACCGGCAAATGAATGAGATGTCCCAGGGATTTATCCAGGCGATCAAGCTAATCGTGAGCAGCGACCCAGAGCTGTGGCAGATTGTGCTGCTCTCCCTGCAGGTCTCAGGGATCGCCCTGTTTGTCAGTTCGACCATCGGTATACCCGCCGGGGCGTTTTTGGCGCTGAGCCGGTTTACCGGCCGCCGGCTGCTGATCGTATTTCTATACACCGGAATGGGCTTCCCACCAGTGGTGATCGGCCTATTCGTCTATCTGCTGCTCTCCCGCAGCGGCCCTTTAGGGCAGATCGAGTCCCAGTTGATCCCGCGGTTGTTCACGCCTGGAGCGATGATCCTGGCCCAAACGATCATCGCCTTTCCCATGGTCGCCGGCTTCACTATGGCGGCAGTGTTGGGCGTCGACCCTAAAATACGGCTGCAGGTGCGGGCGTTGGGGGCCACCCGCTGGCAGACGACCGTGGCAACTTTATCCGAGGCCCGCGTCGGCGTCCTGGTGGCTATCGTTGCCGGCTTCGGCAGCATCATCTCCGAAGTAGGGGCAGTGATGATGGTTGGGGGAAACATTGAGAACAAAACCAGGGTGCTGACCACTGCTATCGTCCTGGAAACCCGAAAAGGGGCTTTCGAACTGGCTATCGCCCTGGGCATCATATTGTTGTGGCTAACCTTCATGGCTAATTTCGTCATGCTGCGGCTGCAAGGCAGAACCGTCGATGAATAATCCCATCTACCAGCTTCACAATATCCGGCAGCTGTACCGCAAACGAGAGGTCCTGCAGGTCGACCAGCTAGAGATCTATCCAGGGGAGATCCTGGCTCTGGTGGGGCCCAGCGGCGCCGGCAAAAGCACCCTGCTAAGGCTGCTAAATTTCCTGGAGCCGCCCAGCGAAGGGCGGATCATCTTCCACGGCACCACCTTCCGGCAGGGCAAAGAGATGCCAACCTCCCTGCGGCGGCGGGTAACCACCGTGTTCCAGCAGCCGTACCTGCTCAACCGGACGGTGGCAGCCAATGTGCAGTACGGCTTGCGGCTGCGCAAGAATCCCAACAGCCATGCCCTGGTGGAAGCCGCGCTGGCCCAGGTCGGCCTGGACCATCTGGCCCAGCAGCGGGCGCGGACTCTTTCCGGCGGTGAAGGGCAGCGGGTGGCCCTGGCCAGAGCACTGGTCACCCAACCGGAGGTGCTGCTGCTGGACGAACCAACAGCCAACCTGGATCCGTATAACGTGGGCATGATCGAGAAGATCATCGCCGAAACCAATCGAGAGCAGAAGACGACAGTAGTGCTGGTCACCCACAACGTCTTCCAAGCGAAACGGCTGGCCCACCGGGTAGCGCTGATGTTAGATGGCAGCATCATTGAAATCAATGATGTGGATACCATATTTGAGTCACCCAGCGACCCGCGTACGGCCGCCTTCATCGGGGGAAAGATGGTCTACTAGGGAGACGCGAACGTGACACCAATCGTCGAGTTTTTTTATCCAAGAAGACAGGAGCGTTATAAAATGACGAAGTTGCGGTTGTTCTTACTCCTATTTGTACTTGCCCTAGCGGCTTGCAACGCTGAAGAATCGGTGCCGCCGACGGAGCCGGCGGCGGCTTCAACGACAGAGACGACAACAGAGTCGAGCGAGGGTC
>JAHEEY010000496.1 GCA_024640485.1 Chloroflexota bacterium
ATGGCTTCGCCGGGAGCCGGAAAGACCAGCCTGATTGAGCACACCATAAAAGGCCTTTCCAAGCAGCTCCGTCTTGGGGTGATCGATGGCGACATCGCCACCAGTATTGATGCCGATCGGGCTGCGGCTGCCGGCGCTAAAGCGGTTCAGATAAACACCGGCGGTGAATGCCACCTGGATGCGGTGATGCTGGAAGGCGCGCTGGCGCAGCTCGACCTGAGCCAGCTTGACCTGCTGCTGGTGGAAAACGTGGGCAACCTGGTCTGTCCGGCCAGTTTCCAACTGGGCACCCACCGGAGCATTCTCATCGCCTCGGTGCCAGAAGGGGACGACAAACCATACAAATACCCTGGTATGTACCGCGGCGTCGATGCCTTAATCGTCAACAAGATTGACCTGCTGCCATACGTAACATTTGATATGGCCTATTTCCAGCGGGGGGTCGAAGCATTGAACCCAGGCTTGATCACCTTTCCGCTGTCCTGCCGATCGGGTGAAGGGGTCGACCGTTGGCTCGAGTGGGTAGTCCAGGAGACCGCCGGCAGCCGGGACGCATCGTGAATATCAGTGTCACCTCTTTTTTGAGGATTGCAGTCGATGAAGATGTCAGGAGGGATTACAGTGAATACTCAACCACATAAGCGGCTGGCAGAACGGCTGGACGCGATGCCGAACGGCTTTCCGGCCACTGAAGATGGCGCCGAACTCAGGCTGTTGGAGGCGCTGTACACACCCGCTGAGGCGCTTCTGGTGTCGCAGCTGCGAATCACCAAGGAACCGCTGGAAAAGATCGGACAGCGCATCGGGGAGGATCCCAGCTCTCTTCGAAAGCAGCTCAAAGGATTGGCCCGCAGAGGATTGATTGCTGCCGGCATGACGCCCGAAGGGGAGCTGGGGTACGGACTGCTGCCTTTTGTGGTCGGTATTTACGAGATGCAGATCGGCCGGATTGACGAAACTTTGGCAAAACTGTTCGAAGATTATTACTACAAAGCATTTGGCCAGATGCTGTCCATTTCTCCAGCCGTCCACCGGGTCATTCCGGTCAATGAAAGCGTCCGTATGAACCTTGAGGTGAAGCCGTTCGAAAGCGCCGCTGAAATCATCGCCGACGCCAAATCGTGGGGGGTGCTGGACTGCATCTGCCGCAAACAGAAGGCCCTGATTGGAGAGCCCTGCGGGCATCCGGTTGATGTCTGCATGGCGCTCAGCTCGAAGCCCGACGCGTTCGAGCGCAATCCGGTCATCAAGGGGTTGACCCAGGAAGAAGCAATGGCGACACTGCAAAGAGCTGCCAGCGCCGGATTAGTCCACTCGGTAAGCAACAATCAGGAAGGATTGGGATACATATGCAACTGCTGCACCTGCTCGTGCGGCATCTTGCGGGGCATGAGCGATCTGGGAATCGCCAATGTCGTCGCCCGATCGGCATTCGTCAACACCGTAGATGAGACTGTCTGCACTGGATGCGAAATTTGTGTTGATTCCTGCCAGTTTGACGCCTTGACGCTTTCCGATGAGTTCTTCATCCATGTGAATGAGGCCCGCTGTGTCGGCTGCGGCGTCTGTGTACCCAATTGCATTGAGGATGCCCTGGCACTGGTAAAACGTCCGGATGAAGAGCTCAAGCCTATACCAGTGACCGAAGCGGAGTGGGCCAGGGAACGCGCCTATGCTAGAGGGCTGGACCTTCGGAATATTATGTAAACTTACGTAGGGAGCAGTTGTGATGGAATTGGCGGGGGCGCGGATCCACATCACAGGGGTTGTTCAAGGAGTCGGCTTCAGGCCGTTCATTTTCGGTTTGGCCCAGCGCATGGAGCTGACCGGCTGGGTGCGTAATTCCACGGGGGGTGTCGACATCGAATTGGACGGCACCGTAGAGATGATCGCCCGCTTTGCCGATTCGATCCGAACGGAGCACCCGCCCCTGGCGTATATCGATCAACTTGATATGACCCCCCGACCACCAAACGGTTTCACCGGCTTTGAGATCGTCGCTTCTCTGCCGACAGCTGACGCTTTCCAACCCGTTTCCGCTGACATCACCATCTGTCCTGACTGTCTGCGGGAACTGCTTGATCCGAACAACCGGCGATACCGCTACCCATTCATTAACTGTACCAACTGCGGCCCACGGTTCACGATCATCCAGGATATCCCATACGATCGGCCCAACACCACCATGTCGTCGTTCCCGATGTGTCCTGACTGCCTGCGAGAATATCAGGATCCGCTGGACCGGCGATTCCATGCCCAACCGATCGCTTGTCCAGAGTGCGGGCCGCATGTCTGGATCGAGCTTCCCGGCGACGGCAGCAGCCCGGTGGCCCCGAGCGACCAAGAAACCATTGGCTACGCCAGAGAACAGCTGAAAATGGGGCAAATCCTGGCAATCAAAGGGCTAGGCGGCTTTCATCTAGCCTGTGATGCCACCAATGAATCGGCAGTGGCTGAACTTCGCCGGCGAAAGCTGAGGGTCGACAAACCGTTCGCAGTGATGGTCACCGACGCAGGCGCCGCGGCCCGTCACTGTTGGTTAGACAAAAGCGAACAGGCGCTGCTAGAATCTCGGGAAAGGCCAATCGTCATCCTGCGGCGCCGGCAGCGTTCGGCCATCGTTTCCGAGGTGGCCCCGGGACAGCAAACCATTGGGCTAATGCTGCCTTACACCCCCCTTCACCAACTGCTGCTGGAGCCGGCAGCCGGCTTCCCCGATGCCCTGGTAATGACCAGCGGCAACCTGTGCGACGAACCCATCGCCTATACCAATGATGAGGCCCGCGAGCGGCTGGCCCCTTTGGCGGATGCTTTTCTTCTTCACAACCGGGACATTTACATCCGCTGCGATGATTCTGTGATGAGATCAATAGCGGATATTGAGGAGGCAGACGAACCTGGAACAGGGGAATCAAGCGTCTCGAGGCCGTACCCGCTGCGCCGCTCTCGCGGCTATGCCCCATTCCCGGTGATGCTGCCTTGGGAACTCCCGCCAATCCTGGCTGTTGGAGCGGAACTGAAGAACAGCTTCTGCGTGGCCAGATCCCACTATGCCTTCTTGAGCCATCATATTGGCGATCTGGAGAACTATCAGACGTTACGCTCATTTGAGAAAGGGATCGCTCACCTAGAAAGCCTGTTCCGCCTGACCCCTGAGATCATCGCTTATGATCTCCACCCAAACTACCTGGCGACCCGCTACGCGAAGGATCGCTCCGGCAGTCAAGGAATCGACGCCTACGGCGTTCAGCATCATCACGCCCATATCGCTTCCTGTCTGGCGGAGCACCAACATTCGGGTGAAAGACCGGTGATCGGTGTCGCCTTTGACGGCACCGGCTACGGCGATGATGGCGCCCTCTGGGGCGGGGAATTTCTGGTGGCCAACTATTACGGTTATCACAGGGCCGCCCATTTGCGGTATGTCCCCCTCCCTGGGGGTGACAAAGCGATTCGAGAGCCATGGCGGACCGGGCTAGCCTACCTCGTGCAGGCAGATGTCGACTCGGCCGAATCGTTCTTCACCG
>JAHEEY010000088.1 GCA_024640485.1 Chloroflexota bacterium
CGCTGCCAGCTGTTCCAGGCCGGCAATGTACGCTTCGGTCACCATTTGGTAGCTGGCCAAAGAGAAAATCAGGGTGACATTGACGTTGATGCCAGCGCCGATAAGGGCGGTGATGGCCGGGATGCCAGCCGGCGTCGCCGGCACCTTGATCATGACATTGGGGCGATTCAAGCGGCCAAACAGCCGGCGGCCTTCTTCGATGCTTTTTTCAGTTTCATGGGCCAGTTCGGGGTTGACTTCGAGGCTGACATACCCATCCAACCCATTGGTGCGGTCGTAAATTGGGCGCAGCAGATCGGCGGCTTGCTCAATGTCTGCCAAAGCCAATGATTCATAAATGTCCTGGACAGAATGGCCAGCGGCTGCCAGCGGCTGAATAGCCTGATCATAATCGGCCGTGCCGGCGATCGCTTTCTCAAAAATGGACGGGTTAGAGGTCACCCCCACCACACCAGCATCCAACAGCGCTTTCAATTGGCCGGAGCGTATCAGCGCCCGGCTGATATTGTCATACCAAACAGATTGCCCCAAATTTGTCAGTTGGCTAAGTTTGCTCACAAGAAACTCCTTTCTACTGGTCACTCTGCTGCAGAACCGGGCGAGGGAGCGGCGCGCGATAGCAGGCCCGAATTGCTGCCCTGGTCAGGCTGTCAGCACAGAAAAAATCCTGTTAATTGATTGGCGTGATGAGCCGGTCAGGGCCTCGCCGGATGGCTGGGGACGATGACAAGCGAATCGGACCACCGGCTGCCTTTCAAGCGTGATGACTTCTGCCGGGAATCTGAGTGACAAGCACATGACGCTGAGGTTTCAGGCACGATCAAGGTCTTGTGGCGGCCTCCCAACCAGCACTGCTGGGCCGCGCCAATTACTTCATATTACGGCTATGCTGTCACCAACCCTAATATTACCCTATTATCATCAACTCTCAATGGAGCAGCCACGACAGGCGGCGCAGGGCAAAGGTAGCAACTTCCATGACTGCCTGATATATTGAAACGCTTCCGGCGGCGATGACCGAGCCTGTCGCCAAAGGCAGCGGCCCAAATCATTATTTTCAACTAGAGGAGTCGGACATCACCATGACAGCGATCGACCAGGCATACTTGATTCAGACAGCGGCAGATCTGGTGCGTATCGATTCAACCAACCCGGCATTGGCAGCGGATGGTGCCGGCGAGCGTGAAATCGGGGCGTATACCGCCAGGGCTTTGGAAGCGCTGGGGATGGACGTGACCAGCTACGAAAT
This sequence comes from Chloroflexota bacterium, assembly GCA_024640485.1. GTDB lineage: Bacteria > Chloroflexota > Anaerolineae > Promineifilales > Promineifilaceae > JAHEEY01. The sequence continues at coordinate 1,250 of JAHEEY010000088.1, forward strand.
GGCGCCCGGCAGGGTCAATGTGGTAGGCGTCCTGGAAGGGTCCGGCGTTGGGCGATCGCTGCTGCTTAATGCCCATATGGATACCGTAGGGGTCGAAGATATGCGCATCGATCCGTTCGGGAGCGTCGTACGAGACGGCAAGCTGTACGGACGCGGCGCCCAGGACATGAAAGGCAGCCTGGCGGCGATGCTGGCGGCAGCCAAAGGGTTGATAGATGCCGGCGTCCAGCTGCAGGGAGATTTGTACGTAACCGCCGTCGCGGATGAGGAACATGCCAGCATCGGCAGCGACCATCTGGTGACCCAGGTCAGCGCTGATGCCGCCATTGTCACCGAACCGACCGACCTGGCAATCTGCCGCGCCCATCGCGGCTTCATCTGGTACGACGTGGAGACCTTCGGCCGAGCGGCTCACGGCAGCCGCTTCCAGGAAGGGATTGATGCCAACATGCGCATGGGCCGCTTTCTGGCAGCATTGGACCAGCTGGAAGCGGATCTGCGAAACAGGCCGCCTCATCCGCTGGTTGGCCCACCATCGCTGCATGCCGCCACCCTGCGGGGCGGCAGCGCCATCAGCGTATACGCTGCCCATTGTCGGCTGCAGGTAGAGCGCCGCACCAACCCGGGGGAGCATGAAGCCCAGGCCACCGCGGAACTCCAGGCGATTATCGATGCGCTGGCAGCTGCCGACCCCACATTTAAGGGGACAGTCAAAGCGGCCTTCCAGCGCCCCCCATTTGAGGTAGGGCCCGAGGCGGCGATCGTCAAGGAGTTGGAAAAAGCGGTGACTAAACAGCTAGGTGGGGATAACCCGGCCTTTGTCCCTGAGCACTCTGGGCAGACATTCTGGACGGACGCCGCGATTTTCGCCGGGGCCGGGATGGAGACGGTCCTGATCGGCCCTAAAGGTTATGGGCTGCACAGCGCGGAAGAATGGGTCGAGCTGGACTCGGTGGTTGATTTGGCGGCAATCCTGGCAGACACCGCCATCGGCTACTGCGGCAGATCGATGTAGGGTTAGGACTCAGGCGGCAGGTGCCTGCCGCTTCTTGGATTTCCCCTTGCTGCGGGTGACGCTGATGCTGCCGTCTCCTTCTAAATACGCTTCTTTGACCTCACTGAGGTCGCGGATGCCGTAACGGCGCAGCTGGCTCATCAGTTCGTCTTCAGTTAGCAGCTCAAGGCGCATATTGTGCCGCATCATCTGCCCATCACGCACCAAAGGCAATTCAGGTGGGTTGTAGAATCGCTGGAACTTGGGGAAACGGTGGCCCAGCCAATCCAGGGTATAGCTCCAAAATACCAGGGTGACGATCAGGATCAACCCATCAGTCACCGAGTGGTGATCGCGAGCCATGGCGTTTTGCGCAGCGGCAGCGATGAGAGCCACCATCAAGATATCAGCCAGCTGAAAATTGCCGCCAACCCGCCGCAGCATGATACGGATGACCGTAAATAGCATCAGATAGACGATCGTTCCTCGCAGGAAAATCTCCAGCAGCGGCACGGTGGGCATGAATAAGGCTTGCCAATCGACATCAAATATCATGCGCGGAATTATACCGTTTTTTGTGGATGCCAAACAATGGGTCAAGCGAGGGTCTTAGCGGCAATCTAGCAGCTGTGCCCATCAAGCTTGCAGTCCTGGCTCGCATCCGTTAAACTCTCCAGTAGAGAATATCTCGATGAGTAGTATTTGAAATCAAATAGATAGAGACGGTATGAGCGATTTTAAGTTCCTTTATTGGCCGACTGAATACCGCAAGATCACGCAGCATTTCGGGGCGAATCCTCAGAACTATTCTCAGTTCGGCCTCCCTGGACACGAAGGTCTTGACCTGCGCGCCCCCACCGGCAGCCGGATTTTCTGTGTTGCCCCTGGTACGGTAAGTCAGGTCTACAGTAGGCCCACCGGGCACAACTACGGCATCCATGTCCGGGTTGTCCATCAGGATGGGTACCAAACCATCTATGCCCACCTCCAAAAAGAGCTGGTAAGCCAAGGGGAACAGGTAGAAGCGGGGACGATCCTGGGGCTGGCTGACAATACCGGCAACAGCTTCGGCAGCCACCTCCATCTCACCCTCAAGAAAGAGGGGGCACAGTTCGGCAGATATCCCGCCAATATCATCGACCCCACCCCATTCTTGCTTCCCTTGATAGGATGGCAAGAGCCGGCAGGCCCCTTCATCAATGGTTGGGTGCTGGCAGCCGGAGTCATCCGGGCGCTAAATCTGGCTCAGGCAAGCCCTGGCGGCGTCACCCTGCGCACCGATGCCTCTCAAAGCGTGCTGGTCCCGGAAGGCACCATCATGATCGTCACCGGCGCTGACCGAGATGGGTACACCCCGGTGAAGGTGTCCCGGGCGGCGGTTGGGATGGAAGAGGACGATCTGCCGACGACGCCAGCGCCGAAGCCGCCGCCTACGGTCAGCACTATCAACGGATGGATCTGGGCAGAGATGCTCAACTTGTACGGGGATCAGGGCATCGTCAACGCCAAGCACGGCGTTAACATGCGCTTCAAGCCGGATCAAGAAGCCACCAATATTGGCGTGGTCCGCCGCGGCAGCACCGTCACCGTCTTGGCCCGCGAAACCAACCAATATCTACCGGTTAGCGCCCGGCGGATTGATTTCATCGGCGACGTCAACATGCCCATGGATCCACCTGACGTACCTGACCATTTCCTCGATTTTCTGCCCGAAGGCATCTACCTGGGCTGGGCCCAGACCCGGCAGATTCAGGTCAACGGCAGCTATGCCACCGCTCGCCACGGCGGGGTCAACATTCAAAGCAAGCCCAATTCTCAAGGCGCTTATATCGGCACGGTTAAGGGGGACGCCACCGTCACTATCGCCGGACCAGATCGAAACGCCTGGACCCCAATTCTGGTCCACGAATCAGATTTGTTCGGGATGACTCCCCCACTGCCAGAAACCGATCTGCCAGACCCCTTCCCGGACAATTCCACCCCCATCGTCCCCATCCCCCACCCGCCGCACAACACCCAGCCCGGCTGGGTATTCAGCAGCGACCTCACCGTTACCGGCGATCACGGCGTCGTTGGCCCCCATGGGGTTGCCTTGAAGGACGCCCCACGGCGGGACGGGGCCAATCTGGGCTTCATTCCAGCGGCGACTACCGTCTTGATCACGGAACCAGCCACCGGCGAGTTCACCCCAGTGCGGGTGGATGAAGACAAGCTGCAGCCAGCCGTCGACACCCTGCTGGACGCCCCCGGCGACGGACTCAGCAATCCAGATCCCGGTTCATACGGGGCTGCCCGGCTGGGATTACATGCTTCAGCCGACCCCCATATCAGCGACTCGGAACATCTGGAATTCGACGCCTTGCGTCCTGGGATCGTCAAGGTGCTCTCCTTCCACAATCCCGCCGATATCGCCAAATTAGCCAAAGACCACCCCAATGCCAGCTGGGTGGTGCGAGCATTTTTGGATTTCGGGGAGCAGCAGATCACCCCGCAGGAATTCCTCGATTCCACCTTGTCTGATGTCCGCCGCACCCTCAATCAGCTGTCGGGCAAGGATGTGGTTATTGAACTGCACAACGAACCGAACCTGGTCGCCGAAGGGCTGGGTCGCAGCTGGCAAGACGGGGCCAGCTTTAATAAGTGGTGGCTGGTGCTGCTGTCGCTGTACCGGCGGGCAATACCGGGCGCCCGGTTTATCTTCCCCGGCCTGTCCCCAGGCAGCTCGGTCACCAACATCAAGCGAGATCACATCCAATTTATAGAAGCGTGCCGGGAATCTGTTGAAGCAGCCGACGGGCTGGGTGTTCACCTGTACTGGTCAAATGTCGCCCCCCAGGATAAAGCGCTGGATGTGCTGGACGATTACATCAGCCGGTTCCGTTTCAAGCCTATCTGGGTCACGGAAGCGAGCAACAACAAGAAGGGGACACCGGTTTCCAAAAAGGCGCAGCAGTACCTGGAGTTTTGGCGGGAACTGCAGCAGCGCCCCCTGGTTCAGGGCGTCACTTTCTTCGTCGCCTCAGCCAGCGATCCCGATTTTTCGGAAGAGATTTGGGTAGGTCGGGGTATCGGCGCCATTCTCGGACGCCGCTAACCGGAGCCTGTCAGCCGGTACACTATACAAGCCATCCCGGTCTCAAAGTACCTAGAAACAAAAACAGCCGCATGCTTCACATGAAGCGTGCGGCTGTTATTTTGTTTCTCGCACTCATCCAGGAAAATGGCTGTTCACCAATTCCTGGAAGCGGGGCTCATCTTTGATGAACTCAAAGTCAGGGTCCCACATCACCCATGAGGGCTCTACCTGGCGCAGATTGATGGCGGTCTGCAGCAGCGCTATCGCTTCCGTGACGTTGCCGCAAATAGATTCGAAACAAGCCCGGTTGTATTCTTTCTCTTCAGCCAACAAGGGTCGGGCGGCGACAATCTGCTCTTCATGCTCCCGCATGCGGCCTAATTTGCGGAAGACACCAGCCAGTGATGCCCGCGAATAACCATCGGTTGGTTTGAGACTGATAGCCCGTTTATAGGCCATGATAGCCGCCTCGTACTGCCCCAGGGCGTTGTGAACATCTCCCAGGCCGCCGAAGGAGGTAGACTTCTTGGGATTTAGCTCAATTGCCCGGCGATAAGAAGCCTCCGCCTCTTTAAACCGACCCAAATCACGGTACATGTTGCCCAATTCATTATGAGCGGCGCAGTTGGCCTCCAGATCTGGGAATCCCAGGTCGATGACCTTCTGATAGGTGGCAATTGCCTGCTCCAATCGGCCCAGATTGGCGTAGATATCGCCCAAACCGGCAAACATCTTGGCGTCTTGATAGCCCAGCCGCATCGCTCGATTATAAGCGGTAAAGGCGTCGCTGAGCTGGCCCGCCTCGCGGTACAGATGCCCCAATCCGGCGAAGGGGGCGGCGTACTTGCGATCTAGCTTGATCGACTGTTCATAGGCGGTGATCGCCTCTTCGGATTGACCCAGCTGCTGCAGAAGATCGGCATAGCCGCAATAGGTAGGCGCCAGCTTCGGATCCAGGTTTAGAGACTTCTGGTATGCCTCCAACGCTTCCTGGTTGCGGCCAAGCGCCATCAGAGAGGCGCCCAGGCCGTTGTAGAAAGCGGGCTCCTCTGGATTGAGGGTGATCGCTTTTTGGTAGATAGCCGCTGCTTTGGGGTAGCTTCCCATGGTAAGGTAAAGCTGGCCCAGGCCGCCGAAGGCGGGTGAATATTTGGGATCGATGGAGACCGCTTGTTTGAAGCCGGTCAGTGCGGCGCGGTGCTTTCCCTGGGTGACATAGACATTGCCCATGCCAGCGTGGGCGGCGACGCACATCGGGTCCAGGGTCATCGCCTGCCGGTAGGCGCCCAGGGCGTCCTCATGCTGGCCCAGCTTCTCATAGACCATCCCCAGGCCGCGATGGGCATCGGAGTGGGTGTAATCCAGTTTGACGGCCCGATCGAACGCTTTGGCGGCATCGTCCAGCTTACCCAGTCTGGCGAAGGTATCCCCCAGCCCACAGTACGCTCTGGTGTTGTTCTTGTCGAGCTTGACCGCCTTCTGGAAAGATTCCAGGGCGTCGTGGGGGCGATTCATGGCCAGGGCGATGCTGCCGACCCCGGCATGGGCCTCGGGCATCTGCGGGTCTAGGTCGATCGCCTTGCGGTACGCTTCTCTGGACTCGCCCAACTGGCCCAGAAGGAAATGAACATCCCCAAGGCCGCAGTGCGGGGCAGCCAGCTCTGCGTCCAGCATGGCCGCATGCTGGAAAGCTTTCATCGCCAGGGAAGGCCGCCGTAGGATGGTATACTGCCGGCCCAGCCCGGTATAAGCGGCGGCATCGTCCGGTTTCAGCTTGATGCTCTGCTGATACATCTCAATGGCATCTTTGGGCTGGTTCAGGGCGCCGTAAGCGTCGCCCAGACCGACACACGCTTTGACATTAAGCGGTTCCAGCTCTATGGCGTGTTTGAACTTGGCCAAGGCGCGGTCGTGGTCTCCCTGGGAGAGGTGAAGCTGGCCCAGGCCAACATAGGCGGGAACGTAGTCAGGATCGACGCTGATGGCCCGTTCAAAGGCGGATTTCGCTTTCGCCGGCTGCCGCAGCCTGGCATGGATGCTGCCCAGGCCGGCACGGGCCGGCACGAAATTGGCGTCCAGAGCCAATGCCTGCTGGTAGCCGCTCATCGCTTCCTGCTGGCGTCCCTGCAGCGCGTGGACATCGGCCAGGGCGGAATAAGCTGCCGCCATCCCCGGATCTAGCTGGCACGCTTTATCAAAAGCGGTAATTGCCGGCGACAGCAGCCCCATGCCGGCTTGAACCCGTCCCAATGCCAGATGATAGTCGGCATTCTCCGGCATCTGAGTGACTGCCTTCTGGTAGGAAGATAGGGCTAACTCGTTCTGGCCTGAGGCAGTATAGAAGCTGCCCATACCGGCATGGGCCTCAGCATTATCAGGGTCCTGCGCCAAACTCTTTTCAAAGGAAGCGCGGGCTTCGGCGTACCGCCCCTCCTGCTGAAGCATGCGGCCCAGGCCGTTGTGGGCCCTAGTCTCGGTGCTGTCCAGCTCAATGGCCCGCCGGTAAGCGCTGATGGCGGCGGGATGGTCACCTAGTTGACTCTTGACATCACCAACGCCCACGTGGGGAGGTGCCCAGGCTGGGGCCAGGGTCATCGCCCGGCGATACTCGGTCAAGGCATCTTTATAGTAGGCGGTGCTGCGGTACAGTTCGCCCAGGCCGTGATGCGCGGCGGCATTGTCCGGCCCCAGCGAGAGGACATGCTGGTACGCGGCGATGGCCCGTTCATAATCTCGCTGGTCGGCATAAACCTGTCCCAAACCGAGATAAATGGGGATGCCGGGGCCATTTCGCTTGGCGGCAGTCTTGTATGCTTCTATCGCTTCCTGCCCCTTGCCCAAAGCCGCCAATGATTGCCCTAAGCGGAGATATGGCTTCGCCCGCTTGGGCTGCGCTGAGACCACTTGCTGAAATTCAGCCACGGCTTCATCATGCCGGCCCTTATGCTGGTAAATGGTGCCCAGGCCATAACGGGCGCTGGCCAGCTCCGGGTCCATCTTCAAGGCATGGTGATAGGTCACGGTAGCGTCTACCAGGCTGTTGTTCGCCCGGTACGCATCCCCCAGCTTATTGAGCAGGACGGCATCGACAGGGCCGTCTTCGATGGCAGATTGATAGGCTGATATCGCCTCTGGATAGCGGCCCAGGGCATGGTTCAGATTACCCAACTGCACGAATGCCGGGGCGTAATGCGGGTCACGGGCCAGGGACGCTTGATACATCTCGATGGCGCGATCCGTTTCCTGCTGTTCCTGGTAGAAATTGCCCAGACCTACAAAAGGCTCCGGCCGGGTGTCATCCTGTTTGATCGCCTCCTGGTAGCTGGCGAAGGCGTGATCTTTGTGCCCTTGAACGGCATGGATATCTCCCAGGCCGGTGTGCAGCCGGGCATCGGCCGGGTTGATCTTGATAGCCTCTTCATAGGCAGCAATCGCTTCTGCAGGTTGGCCCATGTCGACATAGAGGGTGCCCAGGCTGTGATACGCCTCGACGTGGCCGCTGTCACGGTCCAAGGCGCGCTGGAAGGCGGCGGCAGCGGCGGTGGGCTGCCCCATCCGAGCATACGCGTGCCCCATGGCGTGGTGAGGTTCGGCGAACCCAGGATCGAGGGCGGCAGCCGCCTGCAAAGGTGCCAGCGCCTCTTCCGGCTGGTTCAGCCGCAGATGCACTTTACCCAGGCCCAGATGGGCCATTTTGGACTCAGGATTGATTTCTATGGCCCGCTGGTATTCGGTCCTGGCTGGTTCAAACTGCTCTGTCCTGGCGTAGACATCGCCCAGGACGACGTGGGCCAGATGATTCTCAGGTTCTTGCTCGATGGCCCGCTGGAAGGCGGCGATAGCATCCCAATGTTCGCCCAACTCCAGGTAAAGCTGCCCCAGGCCGAAGTTGGTCTGTCCGTCAGCGCTTTTAAGTTCCACCGCCTGCAGGTAGGCGTTCTTAGCCTTTTGAATCTCACCCTGGGCACGATACACCTCGGCCAGCCCGTTGTACACTGCCGGCTGCTGGCTGCCGAAAGCGATGGCCCGGTCATAGGCGGTGATCGCCTCCGGATACTGCTTCAACAGCCGGTGCGTATGGCCCAGATTGTGGAAGGGGAAGTTAGAGCCGACCTCCCGGTCAAACCCGTCTTGATAGGCGGTCAGGGCGGCCTGGTAGTTCCCCTGGGACAGATAGACGTTGCCTTGTCCGCTGTAGGCGGGGGCATAATTGGGGTTCAATTCCGCAGCTCGCTGGTAAGCCAGCAGGGCGTCGTCAGGCTGTCCATATCTAAAGGCGACATCGCCGATACCAGTCCGGGCGGAAGCGCTGGCTGGATCGAGCTCTACCGCCCGGGAGTAGGCGTTGGACGCTCTGGCCAATTCGCCTTGAGCCAGGTATACCTGGCCCATGCCGATGTAAGGCTGGGCATAATCTTCGGACAGTTTGAGCGCCTGTTGATAATCAACCAGCGCTTCTTCATATTCGCCAGCGACGCGGTGCAGATCGCCCATGCCATTGTGGGGCAGCGCCAGCGCCGGGTCCAACTCGATGGCCCGCTGGTAGGCGCGCAGGGCATCGTGGGGCCGGTTGAGCTCCGCCATGACCTTACCCAATCCGCAGTGGGGCTCCGCCGCCTTGCTGTCAATGGTGATCGCCTTCTGGTACGCCTGGACAGCATCATCCATGCGCCCCAAAGACCAGTAGACATCCCCCAACCCAATGAAAGGCCGGGGCGACTCTATCTGCTGAACGGCCGCCTTCTGATACGCTGAAATTGCGCCATCCCATTGGGCCAGCGCGTGGTAAACATCACCCAAATTAGCGAAGGAGAGCTGGATCTGGGGATCATGCTCCAGGGCGCTCTGGTACGCCGCCAGGGCATCGCCATATCTCTTCTGGATATGATACATGTCGCCCAGGCCGGAGTAGCCGACCGCGTTGGCGGCGTCCTTCTCTACCGATTGTTTGAAGGCGGCAATGGCGCCGTCTGTATTGTCCAAAGCCGCCTGGACCGTACCGAGGCCGTTGTAAATTTCAGGGTCACTGTGATCGAAAAGGATTGCCTTCTGGAAGTTATCCAAGGCGCCAGGCAAATTGCTGGTGGTCAGGTTGAGATACCCGAGGCCCTTGAAGGGGCCGGCATCTTCCGGGTCCAGCTTGTTGGCCTTCTTGTACATCCGCTTGGCTTCTTTGTACTGGGCGCGGGCAAGGTAGACATCCCCTTGCCCGGTATACGCCGCCGCCAGCGCGGGCTCTCGGGAAACTACTTCATTGAAGGCCGCCAGCGCCTCTTCATATTTCCCGCGGCGGACATGGAGCGTGCCCATGCCCAGATAGGGCGCCACCAGGGCCGGATCCAGCTCTAATGCTTTCTGGTAGGCGGCTGTGGCTTCTTCATAGTCGCCCAGGGCACACTTCACATCACCGATACCGGTATAAGCGGTACTGTTTTCCGGCGATAGTTCAACGGCCCGCTGGTAGGCGGTCAGCGCCTCTTGGGAACGTCCAAGCCGGAAATAGACGGCGCCCAGCCGGTCGTCGACCACCGGCCGATCCGGGGCCAGCCGGACCACCTGTTCGTAGGCAGCCAGAGCCAGCTCATACCGCCCTAGATCCCGGTAGATGTCGGCAATGCCGGTGTGGGCATCGATGGAGCTGTCGTCCATGGCGATGACCCGCTTGTAGGCGCCAATCGCTTCATCGTTGCGTCCAAATTGATGATACACCCGGCCGAGGCCCAACCACGGCTCGATCATCTCGGGACGCAGGTTGATAGCATCCCGGAAGGCGGTGACCGCTTTTCTGAGCTGCCCCTGCAGCCGGTAGGTCTCGCCGCTGCCAACCAGGGGTTCGGCGTATCGGGGATCCAGGGCAATCGCCTGCTGATAGGCAGACAGGGCATCTTCCAAACGGCCTTGACGGCGGTAGGTGTCCCCCAGTCCGTTGTGAGACTTGGGTGATCCCGGTTCCACAGTTACCGCTTCCTGATATGCCTCAAAGGCGTCATCGGTCCGGCCGCAGCTGAGATAAACATCTCCTAATCCATGATGAGGCGCGGCCGTCTTGGTATCCAGGGTCCTGGCTTGATGGTAAGAGGAAATGGCCTCATCCACCTTCCCCTGGGCCCGGTAAACGTGCCCTAAGCCAGAATGCGGGGCGGCGTATTTGGCATCCAGCTTGATCGCTTTCTGGTATGATGCCTTGGCCTTTTCCTGTTCGCCCAAGGCCCAGTAGGCGTTGCCCAATCCATTATGGATGGCGGCGCGGTTGGGCTCCAGGGAGAGGGCCGTCTGGTAGGAGGCCAGCGCTTCCTGGTATGTTTCATCTAATTCCTGCACCAGCCCCAAGTGGTACCAGGCGCTGTGCCTTTCCGGCAGCCAGTCGACCACTTTTTTCAACAGCTGTTCGGCTTCGGCAGAATAACGCAGCTTGCCGTCATCGGAAGACCAAAGGAGATGGCGGGCCAACGCCTCCAACGACTCTCCCAACTGCTGGCGCAGCAGCAGGCCGCCAGGCGGCAGCCCTTTTTCAACGTTTTGGTACATGATCAGGGCTTGATCGTACTGCTTCTGGCGATAGAACAGCTGCCCCTGATGCAGGGCCAAGATCGCCTGGCGCTCGGCTTCCCCTTCGCCGACCAGCCAGCCCCGCCCTTCCGAATGGGCCAGGATATTGAGCATCGCTTCTTCGTCGGCAACGGATGGGTAGGTGGTATAAGCGGCATTCAGAAGTTTATAAAGGGTGGCGCCCCCTTTACTGAGGCGCTCTTTCCACTCAGCCACCGCTTGAAGCAAGCCGCCGCGCAGCTCAAAGCGGTAGGCCAACCCTTCTACAAAGCGGGGCACCAGCCAGCGCCATGCTTCAGTCTCATCAATCCACAGCAGGTAGTGGGCCAAATCCAGGGTGGCGTTGATCCAGTTTTCATCCTGGCAGCGCTCTTCCACCAGCGTTAGCGATGCTTCCAGCTCCGCCAGCCGCTCCTTGACCATGGCAACGGCCCGCTCATTGAGGGTCTGTACCATGGCACTGGTGCGGCGGACGTCGCTTTTGATGTATTCCTGGATGAAGAGGGCGGGATCATCGTGGAGGCGGGTGCGGTTGGCATGGACAGAAGA
>JAHEEY010000497.1 GCA_024640485.1 Chloroflexota bacterium
CATTACTATTTACGACAGTGCTGAGATTTATAATCCAATTAGCGGAACATTTACGTTAACGGGCGGAATGATTGTGCAACGTCATAAACATGACGCCACGTTACTGGCGGATGGTCGGGTTTTTATCTCTGGTGGAGCGGACGAGCGTGATGCACAAGGGGCCTATATTAGTACAGAGATCTTCGATCCCGAAACAAGTACATTTACGCCTTCGGCAAATATGCACAATGCACGCTACAAGCACACTGGAACATCCATCCTACTTGAAAATGGTCAGGTGCTCTTAGTAGGAGGCGCATCGGCAGCCGAGATTTACGATCCCCGAAGTGAGACATTCCGCGAGGCAGCTGACAGTGTGGGAACAGCTCGGTTTTTTGCGACAGTCACTCTGCTACCTAATGACGAAATGCTTCTGGCCGGCGGCTACGGGACGGACATCGCTGCTGACAGGCAAGCATGGGTTCTTGAATTACGGCTGAAGTGAGAATGGTTTGTGTGCATAAGATGCGGGCCAGCAAGCATGGAAGCTGACCCGCGAGATCGGAACTGTCCTGCCTAATATTCAGGCTGTTATTGAAGTAGTCTCACCTGTGAAAACCGTACTCTTTCTTGCGGGCAGCGGCGCGCATCCCAACCGGCAACAATGGTGGGACTATATTACGGCGCGATACCCCTGCTAATAAAGGCTGAAACCATCCCAATTCTCGTTTCAAGGTGCTATACTAGGGTGGTTTGACTATGAATAAGACTGGAGAGTGTTTCCTATGGCCGATTGGTACAAATTAGACTCCCTGGCGGCCCTGGCAGATTTGGGGTCGGATCGCAAGCAAGGATTGACCGCGGCAGAGGCCAAACGGCGGCTGGAGCAATACGGTTTTAATGAACTGATCGAGAAGGGCCCCAAGAGCCCCTGGTTGATCGTCTGGGACCAGCTGCGCGAAGTGATGGTGGTGATCTTGCTGGTCGCCGCCCTGGTTTCCGGGGTGCTGGGCGAATACAACGACGTCATCGTGATCATGGCCATCGTGGTGCTCAACGCCATCCTAGGTTTCTCGCAGGAGTACCGCGCGGAGCAGGCCATTGCCGCTTTGAAGAAGCTGGCGGTGCCCACCGTCAAGGTGCGCCGTGACGGCCAGATTGAAGAGATCTCATCCCGGCTGCTGGTCCCTGGCGATATCGTGGTGTTGGAAGCTGGGAATCTGGTGCCCGCCGACGGCCGGCTGGTCGCCAGCGCCAACCTGCAGGTGCAGGAAGCGGCCCTCACCGGCGAATCTGAGCCGGTGGAAAAGAACATCGATCCCATCAGCTCTGAGAACCTGACCATCGGCGACCAGAGCAACATGGTCTTCATGGGCACGGTGATCAGCTACGGCCGCGGGACGGTGATGATCACCGACACCGGCATGAAAACTGAGCTGGGCAACATCGCCGACATGCTCCAGGAAGTTGAGCGGGAACCAACCCCGCTGCAGCGCCGCCTGGGACAGCTGGGCAACACCCTGGCCTGGGGCGCTATGGCGATTATCGCCGTGGTGGTCATCCTGGGCCTGTTCCGCAACGAAGGGCTGGAGGAGCTGTTCCTGCTGGGCATCAGCATGGCCGTGGCGGCGGTCCCCGAAGGGCTGCCGGCAGTGGTGGCCATCACCCTGGCGCTGGGCTCCCAACGGATGCTCAAGCGGCACGCCTTGATCCGCAAGCTGCCGGCGGTGGAAACATTGGGTTCCGTCACCGTCATCTGCTCTGACAAGACCGGCACCCTCACCGAAAACCGCATGACCGTCACCGTCCTCGATGTCGCCGGACACACCCGTAAAGTCGAAGCGATGGAAGACGGCGCCGGCATGATTTACGACGCCGAAATCAAAGGGGAGCTGCCCCCGGAAGCCCGCACCATCAGCTTGATGGTCAAGGCGGGCGCCTTATGCAACGATGCTGTGCTGCAGACCTCTGTGGAGGGCCTCGAACACGTCATCGGCGACCCCACCGAAGGGGCCCTGGTGGTGGCTGCCGCCAAGTTGGGCCACGACAAGGTAGGGCTGGACGAGCAGTGGCCCCGGGTAGCAGAAATCCCCTTCACATCCGAGCGGAAGCGGATGACCACCATCCACCGAGTCCCCCAACTGCCCACCGCTGACGCTCCCTGGGGCGACGCCCCCTTTGTGGGCTTCTCCAAAGGGGCGGTGGACAACTTGATGCAGATCTGCGATCAGGTGTGGACCGGCAGCGAGGTGATCCCCATGGACGCCGCCGCCCAGCAGCGGATCATGGATGCCAATGCCGCCCTGGCCCAACAGGGGCAGCGGGTGTTGGGCATCGGCTTCATCCCCCTGCAGGATAGCCAGGTCGGCAAAGACGAGGCCGAGTTGGGCCAGCACCGGCTGTTTATCGGGCTGGTGGGGATGATTGACCCGCCCCGGCCCGAAGTCAGAGATGCCGTGCTCACCGCCCGGTCCGCCGGCATCCGCTCGATGATGATCACCGGCGACCATCCCTTGACCGCCCAGCATATCGCCCGAGAGCTGACCATTACCGACAATGATCTCAACCTCACCGGCACCGCATTGTCTCAAATGAGCCTGCAGGCGCTGGAAGACGCCGTCGACGATGTCTCCGTCTTCGCCCGGGTATCGCCGGAGCACAAACTCAATATCGTCGAGGCGCTGCAGGACAAAGGGGAGATCGTGGCCATGACCGGCGATGGGGTCAACGACGCCCCGGCGCTGAAGAAAGCCGATATCGGCGTGGCTATGGGGATCACCGGCACCGACGTTTCCAAAGAAGCGGCCGACATGATTCTGCTGGACGATAATTTCGCCACCATCGTGGCTGCCGTCGAGGAAGGGCGGGTCATCTTTGACAACATCCGCAAATTCATCAAATACACCCTTTCCAGCAACACCGGCGAGCTGTTCGTGATGCTCATAGGCCCCTTCCTGGGGATGCCCATGCCATTGATCGCCCTGCAGGTCCTGTGGATCAATCTGGTCACCGACGGGCTGCCCGGGCTGGCCCTGGCGATTGAGCCGGCCGAGCGGGGACTCATGACCCGCTCCCCCTTCCATCCCAAGGAAAGCGTCTTCAGCCGCGGCATGGGCCGGCGCATCCTCTGGATCGGTTTTCTAATGGGGGTGGTCTCCCTGGGTGTGGGCTACCTCTACTGGCTGAATGACCACAACGGCCCCTGGCAGACGATGATCTTCACCACCCTGACCCTGGCCCAGATGGGCAACGCTCTGGCCATCCGCTCCAACCGGGATTCCCTCTGGTCCATCGGCTTGATGTCCAACCGGCTGATGGTGGTGGCGGTGCTGATCACCTTCGTCCTGCAGATGATGCTGATCTACGTCCCCTTCTTCCAGAACTTCTTCAGGACCGAAGCGCTGCCGCTGACCGATCTGCTCATCGCCCTGGCGGCCAGCTCGTCCATCTTCGTCGCTGTAGAGCTGACCAAATGGTTCAACCGGCTGCAGGAAGCGAAGTAGCCGCCGGCTGACTTGAAATCAAAGCGCTCCGC
>JAHEEY010000498.1 GCA_024640485.1 Chloroflexota bacterium
GAACGCTGCGGATTCACCTGAAGCGCTGGCTGCCATTCCGGTACTGACCTTGGATGACTTGGACAAGCAGAACAAGTTGATTCCTATCGAGCGCTCAAAGAGCAGCGGCTGCGACGTCTTGTACCATGATCTGTTTACCAACGGCATTGTGTACCTCGACCTGGGATTCAACCTGAAAGCGCTGCCGCAGCATCTGCTCCCATATGCGGGCATTTTCGGCACCGTGCTCCTGGAAATGGGCACTGAGAAAGAGGACTTCGTCAAGCTGTCTCAGCGTATTGGTGCCAAGACCGGTGGTATTTCCACAACAGATTTCACCTCCGTCCGGCCCAATCGTGATGATGATTGCGCCTACATGTTCTTGCGGGGCAAAGCCACGGTGCCGCAGGCCGAAGATCTGCTCTCTATCCTCAGCGACGTGCTGCTTTCAGTAAAGCTGGATGATCCTGAGCGGCTGCGGCAGATGGTGTTGGAGACCAAGGCCAGTCGGGAGGCCGGGCTGATCCCAGGAGGGCATGGCGTGGTCAATACCAGGCTCAAGGCTCACTTCAATGAAGCCGGTTGGGTCGCGGAGCAGATATCCGGATTGGATCAGCTCTTCTTCTTGCGCAAGCTTGCCGCCCGGATCGACAATGATTGGCCGGCAGTGCTGGCTGATTTGCAGGCGGTTCGAGAAAACCTGGTAAATCGATCCGGGATGATCTGCAATGTAACCCTGGACAACGCCAACTGGAAAGCGTTCCGCCCGCTTCTCGACACCTTCTTGGAGAATCTTCCTGCCGCGCCCTACAAGGCCACTCAGTGGGCGCCCACGCTAGGGAGCGAACATGAAGGGTTGACCATTCCGGTCAAAGTGAATTACGTGGCCAAGGGCAGCAATTTGTATCAGCTTGGTTATCAGCTTCACGGCTCCATCGCCGTGATTACCAACCTGGTCCGTGCCACCTGGCTGTGGGAAAAGGTCCGGGTCCAGGGCGGCGCCTACGGTGGCTTTATCGTCTTTGACAAACATTCTGGTGTCCTGTCATTCATCTCCTATCGTGATCCCAATCTGACTGCGACGCTCGATAATTATGACGGCACCGCTGATTTTCTGCGGGAGCTGGCCTTGAGCAGTCAGGAGTTGGCCAAAAACATTATTGGCTCTATCGGTACGATTGACGGCTACCAGCTTCCCGATGCCAAAGGGTATACCAGCATGCTCCGTCATCTAATCGGAGAGAGTGACCAGGAGCGGCAGCTCTATCGCGAGCAGGTTCTGGCAACCAGTATCGATGATTTTAGAGCCCTTGCGGACGCTTTGTCACTTCTCAACCGGCAGGGCTTGGTGGCAGTGCTGGGTTCGCCGGAGGCAATTGCCAAGGCCAATGAGTCCAACGGCAGCTGGCTGAAGGTTACCAAAGTGATGTGATCTTGCGGTCATCTGACCCCGAGCCCAACAGAGCCGCTAGAGTCGCCTCTCTGGTTATCGGGTGGCACGCATCGGCAAGATGGCTCTTGGACAAAATGAGGAACTGACCATGCCCTTACGGATGGCAATCGCGGAACTTATCAACGGGCGCAGCCTGACGCTTCAGCAAGCCGAAGCCGCCATGAACACAATCATGAAGGGCGAAGCGACCGATGCTCAGATTGGCAGCTTTCTCACCGCCTTGCGCATGAAGGGTGAGACGGTCGATGAGATCGCCGGCAGCGCCAAATCTATGCGGGCCCATGTGGTGGCGGTGCCAGTGGCAGGGGACCATCGGATGCTGGTGGACACCTGCGGTACTGGCGGCGACGGCCGCCATACATTCAACATCTCCACCACGGCGGCCTTTGTCGTTGCCGGTCATGGAATCCCCGTGGCTAAACATGGCAATCGGGCAGCCAGCAGCAAGTCCGGGTCGGCCGATGTCTTGATGGCGTTGGGAGGAAATCTGGACTTAAACGCCAGTCAGGTGGCCGCCTGTGTCGCCGACGTGGGCATCGGCTTTCTGTACGCGGTGAATCATCATCCGGCGATGCGCTACGCCATCGGCCCTCGCCGGGAGTTGGGGCAGCGTACCATTTTCAATGTACTGGGACCGCTGACCAATCCAGCCGGCGCCACCCACCAGCTGATTGGCGTTTACGCCCCAGAGCTGACCGAGCCATTGGCCCGGGTGTTGGGCACTTTGGGCACCCAGGCCGCCTACGTCGTTCACGGTGCCGATGGGCTGGATGAACTGTCTACTACCGGTGTGAATCAGGTGAGTGAGCTGCGAAACGGCCAGGTGGCCACCTATTCTCTAAACCCTGCCGATCTGGGTTTGCCCAGGGCTGCCTTGGATGATTTCGTCGGCGGTGTGCCCGAAGAGAACGCCCAAATCACCCGTGACATATTGAGCGGTAAAGATCGCGGGCCGAGACGGGACATTGTGGTCCTGAACGCCGCCGCAGCCCTTTGCCTGGGGATGGAGGATTGGCCGGCTGCTGTTTCAGCGGCGCAGGCGGCCATTGACAGAGGGGCAGCGATCGGCACCTTAAATCGCTGGATTGAAAAGACAAATAGCTTTTGAGATAACTGACTATGAGTACCACAAACCGAAGTAACCGCCGGGGAACAATTCTCGACGAGATAATGACCTATCATCGAGAACAGCTGCCAAAGACCATCCGCGAGATGCCCCTGGCTGATCTGCGTGCCTTCGCCTCAGTGGCGCCTGAGACCTTGGATTTTTATGCGGCGCTGAAGCAGTATGGTGTGTCACTGATTGCTGAATGCAAGAAAGCGTCACCCAGCAAAGGCTTGATCGCGCCGAAATATGATCCGGTCGCCCTGGCGAAGATGTATATCGAAGCTGGCGCTTCCGCCATATCTGTTCTGACTGACAAGCGATTCTTTCAGGGTTCCCTGGAGGATTTGCGCGATGTCAAGGAATCGACTACCTATAAACAAGTGCCGATTCTGCGGAAGGATTTCATTTTCGACCCCTACCAGGTCTATGAGGCCCGGGTCGCCGGCGCTGACGGCATTTTGCTGATCGCCTCGGTACTCGGTCCCACCGTGCTGCAGGACCTCATGGCTTTGAGCCGGGAATTGGGCATGGAGCCGCTGGTTGAAGTGCATACGCCGGAAGAGCTTGAGCGGGTCTTACCCTTGGGGCCCCGGATTGTCGGTGTCAACAATCGAGATCTGCAGACATTCAAAGTGGATTTCGACAACACGGCGCGATTGCGCGCCCTGATTCCTGACGAGATTGCAGTAGTAGGGGAGAGTGGTGTCAGGGATGCAGAGGATGTTCGCAGAATGGCTGAGATAGGCGTTGACGCCATCTTGGTGGGCGAAAGCCTGGTTAAGGACAAGAACCCGCTGGAATTGGCCCGCTCATTTGTCAAAGCTGGCAGGCTCTAGGCCGCAGCTCACTGCTGATAGCAGCCCGTCCTGGAGCACATATCTGACATCGATGCTTCTTGCTGTCGCGCTGCAGCGGGATTCAACGGTTGCGCGCTGGCCTACGCCCAACTGAAAAGAGACTGCCAAGTATG
>JAHEEY010000499.1 GCA_024640485.1 Chloroflexota bacterium
TGGACTGATGGTACTCATGATTGTTCAGGACATCGTCAATCCGATTATTCCTTTCTAGTATTGGTCTGGAGGCGCAGTCGGCAGCTTCCCTTTCTTGGGGCCAATCATTGAACTTTTGGGGCTTGAAATGACTGAAGAAAGCACAAAACCGTTTCCCGATCTGCTGGATTCCATATTTACTGACGAGATACTTTCCGTCCCACTTCTCTATCGCTTGTCAGATTTGGCTGGTGAAAACCTGGCGCTCTTTGAGAGCCGCTGGCCCGAAGTCTCCGGCGATCGTCGGCATGAGATAGCTCGACACCTGGCAGATATCAGCGAAGATAATTTTGTGGTTGATTTTCAACCGGTGTTTGTCTGCTGTCAGAAGGATGTTGACGCCCGGGTGCGCGTCGCCGGGTTGGACGGTGTGTGGGATTCTACGACTACCTCCCTGGTTGGGCCGATCTTAGAGATGGTCAAGTCAGATCCCAGTGAAGAAGTGAGAGTGGCGGCCGCGTCGGCGTTGGCCCATTATGTGCTCTTGGCTGAATGGGGACAGCTGCCCAGGGCTGTTTCGGGGCCTATTGTGGCCGCACTGCTGGCGGAATATGAGAAAGAAGAAACCGGCAATGCGGTCAAGAGAGCTTCGCTCGAGGCCCTGAGCGTCGCCCAGCATCCCAGAGTGGCCTCTTTGATCGAAGATGCCTACGAGAGTGATGAGCATGAGATGCAGCTGACCGCAGTATTTGCCATGGGGGGAAGCGCCGACACTAAATGGGTGCCAATCCTCATTGAAGAGATGTCCAGCTACGATTCAGAGATGCGTTTGGAGGCAGTCAGGGCTGCCGGTGCCCTCAATGACAAATCTTTGGTGCCGGAAATCGCCAATCTGCTGGTGGATGAAGATATGGCTGTGGCCATGGCGGCAGTCGGAGCTTTGGGCCAACTCGGAGGGGAGGAAGCTTCTGCTATTCTGATGCGTATTTCTGAAGATCCTGACTATGAGGAGATGAGGGAAGCCATAGATGATGCTTTGGAAGAGGTCGAATGGATCAGCGGTAATTTCGACGTCCTATCGCTGGACGATGAATTTGGCGATAGTTGAATAGCATCGTCACAGTCCTGACCCAGAATATCCTGCCGATTTTCATCGTAGCAGGATTTGGTTTTGCCGTGCAGCGCTGGTTGGCGCTGGACAAGCGCACTTTGTCTAGCCTGGTACTCAATGTGCTCAGCCCCTGTCTGGTCTTTTCCTCATTGATCCGCTCTCAACTCCCTGCCGATGAACTGCTCGAACTAAGCTTGTTCGCGTTCCTTTCTATCTTGCTGACTGGACTCGTCGCGCTGTTCCTGGCTCGATTACTGCGATTGTCCCGTCTTGATACCGTCGCCATGTTGATCGTGGTCATGTTTGTTAATGGCGGCAATTACGGGCTGACATTGAATGAGCTGCGCTACGGCGATGCCGGTTTGGCCAGAGCGATTGTCTATTTCACCACCAGTACGTTGATGGTCTATACTGTTGGCATCTTCGTCGCTTCTATGGGAAAGATGAGTATCAAGCAGTCGGCTGCGAAGCTGCTGCGGCTGCCGGCAGTCTACGCCGCGGTGGCTGCGGTCGTGGTTTACTCTTTCCACATACCGGTGCCGAAGCCGCTGCTCACTGGTATTGAAGTCGCCGGCGCTGGATCAATTCCAGTGATGATCATCGTCCTGGGGATGCAGCTGGCTGATTGGAATGGCGTTTCTTCGCTGAGGCTGACGCTGCCGGCTGTCGCGATGCGGCTCTTGGTTGGCCCGCTGGTTGGTTTTCTAGTGGCCATGATGGTGGGGCTTGAAGGAGTCGGTAGGTCTACCTCCATCATCGAAACAAGCATGCCTACAGCCGTATTTGCCATCGTTTTGGCGACGGAATTTGAGTTGCAGCCAGCCGCGGTTACGAGTATTGTACTTCTGTCCACCCTGATCAGTCCGCTGACCGTGGCGGCGACAATCTCGTTGCTGCGGCTCTAGCGATCCGCTGGCGGTAATTTGGAGCTGTACTTGTGAAGCGTAGAAATCGTGGAACCCATCTGGCATTACTCCTCAGCATGCTCATGCTTCCCATGCTGTTGGCGGTCAGCGTCAATGCCCAGGAAAGCGAGCCGACACTCTTCACAGATGCTGACTATACTTTCGGCCAGCTGATACAGTTCCGCTTGTCAGCTAAAAATATTCCTGACATAGAGAAGGTAACGCTCTTCTTCCGAGCCCCAGAATTTCCCAACACGTTTACGGTAGAGGTCCCATTCGAGGACGGCGAAACCCTCCGGGTAGTGCACCCCGTCGACCTGTCGCAGATCAGATTGGCGCCGTTTACCAGGGTGACCTACTGGTGGCAGCTGGTCGCGGTCTCCGGCGAAATCATTGATGTCCCTGAGCAGATCATCCCATATGATGACAACCGCTTTGAATGGCGCCAGGCCAACCGGCACGGTGTCACCGTGTACTGGACAGGAGACGAGCCTGGCATTGGCCAACTTGCCCTGGATATCGTGGAAGAGACCTATCCCCGCTTGCAGTCGATCTATCCTGATTTCCAACCGCAGCCGTTTCAACTGTTTATATATCCAAGCACCGCGGATCTGCGATCCGCCCTTCGGCTCACCGGCCGAGATTGGGTCGGTGCCCATGCTGACCCCATGTTGGGCGTGGTGTTGGTAGCGGCGGTAAACGCCCGCACGGCGGCTGCCGATCTCGGACAAGCAGTTCCGCATGAGATGGCTCATCTGATGCTGTATCAAGTGGTGGGGCCGGGGTATGACTCGGTTTCTCAATGGTTCAGCGAAGGCATCGCCACATATGCCGAGCCGATGCCCAGGTCCGAGTACCGCATTTTGCTTCGGGAGGCGATTGCCGATCAGACCACGATCCCTTTCGCTGAGCTGTGCAATGCTTTCCCGACGGTCCAGGAGCGTGCGATTCTGGCATATGCCCAGAGCGTCTCCCTGGTTCGCTACATTCAAGCCCGCTACGGAAATCAAAAGATCGCTGATTTGACCCAATCGTTTGCTGACGGCGCCGACTGCGAAAGCAGCGTCAGCCGATCCCTCAACATGACCTTGGCTGATCTGGAGTATGCCTGGCTCGACGATCAGCAGCCCCAATCCGCCGTGTCCAATTTCATTGCCGATAATGGCTTATGGATGCTGTTGATTGCCGGCGGTTTTGGCATCTCCTTGCTTCTCAATGTAGGCCCGGTCAAGCGTAAGAACGGCCAGGGTTGAACTAGACAAATTCAAAGGAATGGACCATGGCGGACTTTCAAGAGCAGTTCCTGCCGTTTGCCCAGTTGATGCGGGAAGCGGCGCTGCCTGAGATTTTCATCAACACGTTCTCCAGATACTTCCGCCAGCTTGTGGCTGGCCAGACCGGGATGATAGCTGAAAATGAAATCTCCCCGGTGCCGGAACTGCCGGATGCCGAAAAGCTGCCCCGCAGCCTGATTGAAGTTGGCGAGGCCGCACTTCAAAAGTGTGTCGTCAT
>JAHEEY010000089.1 GCA_024640485.1 Chloroflexota bacterium
GCTTCTGCTGTACGCCAGCGCCCAATTCTTCATCTGGGGCTGGATCGCGTAGCTTGATAGGCGACAATTCAGCGAAGCCCAGGTCTACAGGCAATCCAGGACGTCGGCAACCAGATCATACCGGCCGAAGGCGGGCATCAGATAGGCGCCATTGACCACTGGTTTTACCGCGGTGAGAATCTCTCTGGCGATGGCGACCCCTTCATCTGCCGGGATAGGGGCATCCTTGAGCCGCCGCCGGTACCGCTCTGGGATATGAATGCCCGGCACCTCATGATGCAGAAATTCGGCGTTGCGCTGATTGTAAAGCGGCTTGATGCCGGCGATCAGCGGGATGATTGGCTCTCCATACCGGGCACGGTAGGCATCAATAAACGCGACCGCTGCTTCCGCGTCGAAAACAGGCTGTGTCAGGGCAAAATCCGCCCCATTGCTGATCTTCTTCCGCAGCAGGGTCATTTCCCGATCGATATCCTTGGGCGTCAGGCTGAGGGCGCAGCCGACCACAAAATTGGTGGCTTCATCCATCGGCTGGCCCGCCTTGTCCACCCCATGGTTGAACTGCTGCTTGATCAGCTGGATCAGCCCGGTAGGGACAATGTCATAACTGTCGGTCGCATCGGGGAAATCGCCAATCCGGGTCGGGTCTCCCATTACCACAAACAGGTTCCGCAGCCCCATGGCATAGGCTGCCAGCAAGTCGCCCTGGATGCGCAGCAGGTTGCGGCCTCTGGTGGGGAAATGAAGGATCGTTTCCAGCCCTACTTCTCGCTGGACCAGATGGGCGGCAGCCCAGGCGCTCATGCGCATTCGGGCCAGCGGGCTGTCGGCGATGTTGAGGATATTGGCTCCCGCTCCTTTCAGCATCCGGGCGCCTGCCAGCAGCCCCTGGGTGGCGATCCCTTTTGGCGGGCTCATCTCCACCGTTGCCACAAACTGGTTTTGCGCCAGATACTGCCCCAAACGTGTGGTCTGGTCGGTGACAACGGCGCGGCTCTGGTCGTCAGAAACAACCGTTATCTGGGGTACTGGGTAAATGCTTTTACCCGGTGAATCCAGCGCCTGGCGCATGGCGGCGATATGGGCGTCGGTGGTACCGCAGCAGCCGCCTACCAGGCTGGCCCCGGCTTCGGCAAATGCTTTGGCGTATTCGCCAAAATAGGTCGGTATAGCCGGATACATCACCCTGCCCCCCTCCAACTGCTCAGGCCAGCCGGCGTTGGGCACTGCCGCCAGCGGCAGTTCAGGTGCCGCCTGCTTCATGATGGCGATCAGCCGGAGTATCTGGGCTGGGCCTACGCTGCAGTTTACCCCTATGCAGTCGATATCCAACTTGGACAGACGAGAAGCGGCTGTGTTAGGGGTATGGCCTAACAAGGTGCGGTCATCCCGGGAGAAGCTCATGGTCACCACGATAGGGATGTCAGCGGACAAGGATCTGGCGGCAGTTACGGCAGCTTCCGCTTCTTTAAGGTCTGACATGGTCTCGATGATCAGCAGATCGACCGCCCCCGCCCTGGCTGTCAGCAGCGCTTCGATCTGTTCACCAAAGGCATCCTGGGCCTCAGCAAAGGTGACCCGCCCCAGCGGCGCCAGCCTGACGCCTAGCGGGCCCACAGAACCTGCCAGCAGCAGCGGCTTGAAGGCGCCGCTGATCACCCTGCGGGCGATGTCGACGGCGGCATGATTGACAGCCGCTACCTGATCTTGGAGGCCGTGTTCTGCCAGCTGGAAACGGTTGGCACCGAAGCTGTTGGCTTCAAGGATATCCGCCCCGGCATGGATGTAGGCCCGATGAATCTCCGCCACCAGGGCCGGGTTGCGCAGATTAACCGCATCCAGCGATTGATCGGCAGCCGCTCCCCGCTCATGGAGCAGAGTGCCCATGGCGCCGTCGATCAGCAGAGGGCCGCCAGCTAACAGCCGGCGGAACGCCAGCCTAT
Source organism: Chloroflexota bacterium (assembly GCA_024640485.1). Lineage (GTDB taxonomy): Bacteria > Chloroflexota > Anaerolineae > Promineifilales > Promineifilaceae > JAHEEY01. The sequence goes on from JAHEEY010000089.1 coordinate 1,944, forward strand.
CAAGCGCCATTATTCATCGTAGAAGAGGCTGTGAATCAACTCTGAGGCGCTGGCATTGGACAAAACCAGTACCTGGGCGCCGGTATCAGTGGTGTGGCTGGTGACATACTGGTAATCCAGCACTTCGTTTCGGATATTTTCCGAAGGGATTTCGCTGACGGTCACGCCCAGACGCATGATTTGATCCAGCGTCAGGTCGGTGCGAACCCCTTGCTCCAGCTGCTGGTAGAGCAACGGCGCCTTGGTGATCAGTCCGGATATACCCAGATTCATCGCCTTCTGACGTACCGCCAAGACCACCTGCTGCTGCCGCTGGGCCCGGCCGAAATCGTTGTCTACGTGACGGGTACGAGCGTATTTCAGCGCAGTCACGCCGTCGAAGTGCTGCAGTCCAGACGGGATGTAGAGCGGATCGTAGCCATAGTTCATGTCAGGGTATGTGGGGTCGTTGATGATAAAGGGCACGTTGACATCAATGCCTCCCAAGGCGTCAACCCCTTTGACCACAGCACTAAAGTCCACCATGACGTAATGGTTGATCGGGATACCCAAATTATATTCAACCGTTTGCTTGGCCAATTCGGCCCCGCCGGCAGGACTGGTACCGGAGCTGCCGTAAACAAAGGCGGTATTGATCCGATCCCGCCCTCTGCCGGGAATGAGTACGTAGAGATCTCTTGGAATGGATAGAATCGAAATTTTATTGGCTGAGGGATCAATCGACACCACCATCATGGTGTCAGTTCGGGAAATAAATGGTTCACCGGGACGGCGATCGATGCCCATGATCAAGACATTGATCCGGTCAGAACCGGTCCATGGTTCACTGGTGGGAATCGGAGTAGGCTCAGCAACACCGCCGGCCAAGGTCGGGGCGGAGGCAGGCCCTTCCTGGTCAAGCTGCAGGCCGATACCCATTACCTCTGCCGCCGCTATCTCAATCGGATTCAACGGCCGGTTCCAGACATTTTGGAACGTGAGGTAGGCAAAGGAGACCACGCTAACTCCGGACATCACAAAGGCGATGGAGAGGCCAAGGCTGAGCCAGATTGGCAAGATAGATTGCGTAGATTTTTGCAAGTCAAACTCCTTGACGCCACTAATTACAGATAGCAATCCTGGAGATTATAACCGCAATGATCGTTTTCGAAAGGATGACCAAGTAACATTTCCCCTACTAATCGCCAACTATCAGACTACCAGCCCGCCTCAGGGGTGTTTGAGATGAGCGTCAGATGAAAACGGACGGCAGCCTCGGCCGAAATTATCGGGCAAACCGCCCGCCGACACAGGGCCCTGGCTTTGACAAGTGACGACATTCATTGTAAATTCAGCTGCTATTCAGGCTGAAGTGCTACCATCGAAAACGATGTAGCAGCCTGGCCGGTAATGGCAGGGCAATCGCAGCCTTCGCCAGTGAGTACAAGCAAAGTCATCGCCACGAAAGGTGACGCGGAATTTTCGTGATGATTGTTTTGCGGCACTGCTGTAAATAGAAATTTCAGCCGAAACTGAATCTTGTTGGATGGACTTATATGACCTCTGATCGCTTTGGCCGCAACATCAACTACCTGCGCATTTCCCTCACGGACAAATGCAACCTGCGCTGCGTATACTGCATGCCCGAAGATATGACCTTCCGGCCCAAGTCAGAACTTCTCCAGGATGATGAGATCATCCGGCTGGTGCGCATCTTCGCCGAGCTGGGATTTCACAAGTTCCGGCTGACTGGCGGCGAGCCCACAATTCGGGCTAACGTGGTCGATATCGTAGACCAGATCGTCAGGACGGCTGGGGTACAGACGGTGGCTATGACAACCAACGGCCTGCTGCTGAACAAACTGGCGGCGCCGCTGGCGAAAGCAGGCCTGAAACGGGTGAATATCAGTATCGACACCTTAAACCCAGAGAAGTTCAATAAACTTACCCGCTGGGGCAAAGTGGAAGATGTTTGGGCGGGGATCGAGGCCTCAAGACAGGCAGGGTTGGAAATCAAGCTGAACGCTGTCGTCGTCCGCAACTACAACCACCTGGAAGATGTGGTCGATCTGGCCAGACTGACCCTGTCTCAGCCGTGGCAGGTGCGGTTCATCGAGATGATGCCTTTTGGCGATGTGGCAGATTTTCAACAGGCGGGCATCGTCAGTCAGAAGGAACTGATGGCCACCATATCAGCCGAGCTGGGGCCGCTGTCGGTCACCAACGGCGGCCAACTTGACGGGGAAGCCAAGTTGTACCAGCTGGAAGGCGCCCTGGGCACCGTAGGATTCATCAGTTCGGTGACCCAACCTTTCTGTGCCAGCTGCACCCGGGCCAGATTAACTGCCGACGGCAGGCTGCGCCTCTGCCTGCTGCGGGAGCAGGAAGTCGATTTGATGACCCCGCTGCGCGACGGCGCCAGCGACGAAGAGCTCAAAGCGATTATCGAAGACGGCATCTGGTGGAAACCGTGGGGCCATCGTCTAGACGATGAAATCATCCCCTTGAATCGGGTGATGTCAGAAATCGGCGGCTGATCAGGACCGCCGGCGGCACGATTTTACTCGTCAAATCCCCATTTCCTGGCGCTCAAATAGAGCGGGCGTCCCTTCACCTCATCATAGATCCGTCCCAGATATTCGCCGATAATCCCCAGGCTGATCAACTGCACCCCACCCAGGAAGAGCACCGCCACCAGCGTAGTCGCCTGGCCCAACAATGGGGTATCGGGGCCAAACATACGCAGTAAGACAACCGCCAAAATCGCCAGGCCGCTGATCACGGCAATCAGAAAGCCCAGGTAGGTAGCCATCTGCAGCGGGACGTAGGAAAAACTGGTGATGGCGTTGGTGGCGAACTTGATCATGCGCCGGTAAGAGCTGAATTTGGCCTCGCCGGCGAAACGCGGGGAGCGTTTGAAGGAAACGCCGGTCTGTTTGAAACCTACCCAGGGCACCATTCCCCGTAAAAACCGGTTGCGCTCCTTCATCTGGCAGAGAACGTTCACCACCTTGCGATCCATCAGCCGGAAATCTCCGGTATCCAAAGGGATATTGACACTGGTGATACGGTGAATGAGACGATAAAACAGCTTGGCGGTGATCTTCTTGTGCCAGCTCTCGCCCGCTCGTTCAGTGCGCACGCCGTAAACTACCTCATAACCTTGGCGCCATTTGGCGATCATTTCCGGGATAACTTCCGGCGGATCCTGCAGGTCTGCGTCGGTCAGAATCACGGCATCGCCGCTGCTGTGGTCCAATCCCGCGGTCACCGCCTCCTGGAAGCCAAAATTGCGCGAGAAGCTGATGCCCTTCACCCGAGGATCTTGATCATGCAGCTGGGCGATGATTTCGGCTGACCGGTCCCGGCTGCCGTCATCCACGAGAAGGAGTTCCCAAGGATCGCCCAGAGGGTTCATCACTTCACTAATCCGCCGGTACAGCTCCGGGAGCACAGCTTCCTCGTTGTATACGGGAGCGACGATGGTAAATACTGGTTTCATAAGCCTCACAGTCACGCCTGGCCCAGTTTCGCGAGCCACAGCGAATAATCTTCTCTTTGCGGTACAACCTTTATACACGCCAATGAACCGAAATGCTCAGCGGAGAGCCGCCAGCCTACCCAGCAGGGCATCGGCAAATGCCTAGATCTGCACCTTGGTGAGCAAACCGACATGGTCTGACGGGTACAGGGTGTCGTCTTCAGCGTCCGGCTTGTCGCAAAACAAGGAAGCTGATTGTACAGCGCCCACTGCCGATGACAGAAAGATGTAGTCCAGACAGCCCGACCAATCCCGGTTCAAGCCAGCCAGAGCGGTGGGGTAAGTGGCTAGGGGCTCATGGCCGTGGCGTTCGAAATAAGCAGAGCGGTAGCTTTGCTTCATGTAGCTGACCGCCGGGCCATCCGGGGTCTCATTGAAATCTCCGGCGATTATCTGGTGAGGAATCCGCCGGTGGCTGTTGAGCCAGCCGATCAACTTCATCACCTGCTCGGTTCGCGCTTCGCGTTCGTAAGAAACATGATGCAAATGAACTGCCACAAAATCAACGATCTGCCGCGATGAAAGCTGCACATTGGCCCTTACAGCCAGCCGACCGCCGTACCCTAAAGAGATCAGATCATGATACACCACCGGCAGCCTGGTGAGGATGCCTATCCCTTCAAAGTACCCGTTTATCAAATGGCGCTTGCGCCGTTGAATCAGCTGATAAGGGTGTTTTGAACTGCCGGAAATACGCCAGTTGATCTGGCTGCACAGCCAGGGTCCCTGATTGATTGGAAAACTAATCTCCTGCAGGCTGATCAGATCCGGGGCAGCATCAACCAATTGGCCCACCAGCAGCTGGCGGCGCTGCAGCCAGCGATTGGCGTTATTGCGCAGGTTGATGGTCGCTACCGTCAGTTCTGTCATCAGCTTCAGGTTAAATCAATTTCAGTGGTGCCGGCGGGTATCGCTGACTGCATCATCTGATTCCGGTCGCGTAAGACGAGGGTAAATGGGACGTTGGTGATAGCCACTACCTTTTCACGATTTCCCATCAAATCTAGCCTGCCGTCAGGGCCCAGCGGATAATTCCGGATACCCCAGTAGTCGGCTGAATCCAGACAGCGAGCCCAGGTTACCCGGCGCAGCGGCCAATCCACGGTGACACCAATGACATCTTCGATAAGCATCGCCACGGCGGAGAGCCCTGCAGTCAGCAAGCTCTCAGCTTGGGCGTCCTCGCCAACCGCGGATGCCTCAGGCGCATAGTAATCCCAAAGGGTGTCAGTGTGCTGGTAAATGTCCCAAAGGTTCTGTAGGTGATTGAAACCGATTTCATGGGCCAGCTGATTCTGGTCCACATTTCGCAAGCCCTTGAGCAGCATGAAATTCGACGCCGGCCATACCCCGCCCTGCCATCGGCCGCCGCTTTCGCCCTGATATCCCGGGCTGTCTGCTGATTGGCTGGGTACCTGGTGCGCACTCTTGAATGCAGTCGCTTCCCGCAGCGGCTGCAGCAGCAGCGCCAATCGTTTCTCAGGAATCAGCTCTTTCACCAGCAGGCCCCAATAGGCAGCGATGCTTCTGACCGGGCTGTATTCCCCATCAGGACTGGTATCTTTATAAAAACCGGCACGCTCATGCCACATCTTGCCGTTGATCAATCCTACCAACCGGCTGAACTCCATGCTCAACTCAGAGGCAAGTTCCGTTTCCTCCAGCCGCAAAGCCATTTTGCCCAGCACATCGCAGCTGAGCGCCGCCTGCATAGTGGCGTCTATCCACGACCAGTGGCGGTGATGATGGGCACTGTCGGGCACCCGCAGCTGATTGTCCATTCCGCTGCTGCGCCCTGTGGCCCAGTAGCTGCCGTCTGGCCAAGTGCGGTTGTCTCTGAACCAGCGATGAAGGGCCATCAGCGGCCAGAAGGCCTGAGCCAGCCGGCTGTCATCACCAGTCACCCGGAAATAGCGCCATTCGGCCCATCCCAAGATATTGGGGTCGGTGCTGTCCGGGTCAAAGGGGTAGAAGCAGTCACCGCCATCTCGAACGTTCAGTTCGCCGCAGATAAACCCGTCGTCATGCTGGCAGCGGTAGAAGTTGTTGAGGCACCCCATAAAATCAATCAGCCGTCGCCCGTACAGCCCGGCATGCACGGAGAATCCGCTGTGCAGCATGCTCAGACAGTCGTTTGAGGACAAGGTGCAGTATTCAGAAACCAATCCGGAGGTCGAGGTAGGCCGGCGCAGCCGGGACCAAATCAATTCCCATGCCCGCCAGTACATCTCCACAAAACCCGGGTGCTCCGGCAGAATCGGCGTTGGCAGCTGCTCTTGAGCTTCAGCGAAGGGAGGGATATCCCCAGCCTTATAGCTTTGGTTGCGAAAGAGGTTTCTGCTGACCAAAGGATCGAGTGGACGACGGTTATATTGAGAATCCATGCCAGGCGCTCCTGAGTTACCCCATTTGTTGCGGCTGCCGGCAGTTATGGGCTGACTGCCTCAACTACAGGCTCAATCCACAGCTCGCTGGTGCCGGCGAGCCGCAGCCCGTCCTCATTAAGTCCAGCAACGCGCAGTGAGTAGCGGGCCAATACATTCTCGCGTACTTCACCCGTCCAAATCAACGAGTCACCCAGTGCCAGGAACGGGTATCCTTCAACGCCAGTCAACCGGGCCAGTTTACTGGTTTGATCCCCTTCTCCTTGAATGACCATCCCTTCATATGTGAGGGTTGTCCCCGGGACCAAACGGCCCTCCGGAATCAAGTAGCTGGTCACGATGTTGGTGAAGATCATCTTGGCCGAAGTCTCCGGGGGAATGGGCCGCTCTATCGGATTTGGGTTGAACAGGGTCACCACGACCGGCCCCGCCACGGGCAGCGCGCCGAACAGAGAGGTGGTCAGGCGCAGGTTGTAGCTGGCGTGTACGCCAGGGGCCAGAATGCCATTCCAGATGAATGAATCGCCAGTCCGCTTGTCGGCAGCCATACCATCGATACTGACCTGGTATCGATCCGCAGTTTTCCCCAGGTAGGTCAGCCGAGTGCCGGGAACCGTATCTCCCGGGTTCAAATTGACTGCGTACGCGGGCATGGTGAACGACAGCGTATCACCCAATGGGGTCGGAGTCGCCGATGGACCAGTTGAGCGTAGGAGCTGAATCGCGCAGGCTGTACTGCTGAGGATGACTACGAGTGCAGCAAACAGCAGTCTTGATCTTGTTTTGAAGGTGCTCAATCGCAATCCTCCCTATTTGAATCGCACGATTAACTGAACCAGGCAGATCGGAAGTTGGAGGCGGCAGCGACAATCGCTGCCGCCTCCGACCAGAACTCATCCAAACACTACTTCATTTCGATGGTGATGTGAACGATTCGGTCTCCCGGCGGGAGATCGGCGCTTTCGGCCGGATCCCGCGGGGTAATGCCTTCGACCACATCCATCCCTTCGACAACACGGCCGAAGATGGTGTACCCACCGTCTAGCTGGCTGACATCACCGTAAGTGATGTACCACTGGCTGCCGTTGGTGTCCGCTCCAGAATTTGCCATCGCCACTACCCCAGCATGATCGTGGCTCAGCTCCGGATCGATCTCGTTGGGAATGGTGTACCCAGGACTGCCCATGCCAGTGCCGCTGGGATCGCCGGTCTGGGCCACAAATCCGGGCAGCACGCGATGAAAGGTAACATCATCAAACCACCCTTCCTGAGCCAGGAAGATGAAACTGTTGACGGTGAGCGGCGCAGATTTTGGCAGCAGCTCTATGACGAAGCTTTCCCCTGACTCCATCTCGACATGAGCCAGATATTGGGCGTCCACATCAATGGTCATCGGCGGTGCTTGATCATATTGACGGGCTTCCAGAAGACCCAATTGAACCCGGCCCTCTACAAAGGCGCTCCAAATATCAAAGTCCTGGGGCAGTCCGGCAAAGATTTCGCCATCGATAATCGCGGACGGAGTGCTGTTGATACCCAGGTTCACCGCTTCCTGCGCCAACATGGAGACATACTCAGCATAAACATCACTATCGAGGGCGTTGGCAAACAGGGTCACATCGAGACCCAACTGCTCCGCCATATCAACAAAATAGTCTCGGGCCGCCGCCGGCTCCATTGGCGACCATTCTGCAATTGATTCGAAGAGCATATCGTGGTATTCCCAGAAGGCGCCCTGGGCGCCGGCAGCTTCAGCCGCTTCAGCAGACTTCTGAGCGTTATCATGAATGGAAGTTAACGGGAAATGACGGTAGCTGTATTGAATATATTCGGGATAAGCGCCTACCAGGCGCTCAAGCACGGGAGCAATACCCGCGCAGTAAGGTCATTGAAAATCACCATACTCGATGATGGTAAGCAGTGGGTCCTCTGCTCCCTGGAAATGGTCGGTGTCACGAATCACGCTGGCTTCAGCAACTGTCGTAGCTGGAAAGACAGCGGCTGCTGGGGAGTCGTCTGCCGGCTGAGAATCAGCTTCCGCTTCGACTGGGTCAGCAGCTGTTTCTGTTGTTTCGGAATCTACCGGACTGGCTGCCTCGTCCGCGTATGGCTCGGCTGCTTCTACCGCCGGCTCATCGGCTGGCTCAACATCGTCCTCGCTGACTGCTGCCGGCTCAACAACGGTGTCGGCAGCCGGTTCAGCTGTATCTGAACTTGCCGGCCCGCAAGCGGCGAGCAGCAAGATCAGCAAAATCAGCAAATATCTTACTTTCATTTAGCTTCTCCAACTCAAGATTTCTGCCCATGCGGCAGGGGCTGCATTCTACCACGATACCAAGCAAATCAGAAAACATGCCAGCAGCAGCCACTATGAGAATTCGCTGGCTTCCAGACCAGTCAGGCGGTCCCAGAGTGCCGATCCATTCTGCTTATGTAAACCAAAGCCAAGCGCAAACAGAATGGGGCAGCTGGCATGAATGGACTGCCATCCAAGGCCAACTGCCCCATCATTTCCGGCAGCGAAAGCGCCCTGCCCGCGCACACAATCTGAGCGCGACCAGGGCCAACCGCTATTCGGCCAAGATCTTGTCGATTGCTTCTAGCTCTTCGCCGCTGAATTCCAGGTTATCTAATGCCGCGACGGCACTTTCGACCTGGCTGACCTTGCTGGTGCCGATCAGCGCCGAGGTCATCACCGGGTGCCGCAGCACCCAGGCGATAGCCATCTGGGCCATCGATTGCCCGCGGGCCTGGGCTAACTTGTTCAGCTCAACCACCTTGTCGACCCGTTCATTGCTGACACTGTCGCCCCAATGAAGCTCGTTCTTCCACTTCCCAGCGCGAGAACCATCCGGGATATCCTTGATGTACTTATCGGTCAGGATTCCCTGGCACAGCGGCGAAAAGCCGATGCAGCCAATCCCTTCCTCTGCCAAAACATCCAGCAGCCCATCTTCGATCCAGCGATCAAACATGTTGTATCGGGGTTGATGGATGATGCAAGGGGTTCCTAGATCCTTCAACAGGGCAGCCGCTTGGCGGGTCTGTTCGGGGCTGTAGGTGGAGATACCGACGTAGGTGGCTCGGCCGCTGCGCACGATATAGTCCAGGGCGCCCATGGTCTCTTCCAGCGGCGTATCGGGATCAAAACGATGGCTGTAGAAGATATCCACGTAATCAAGCCCCATCCGCTTCAAGCTCTGGTCCAGGCTGGCGATCAGATATTTGCGGGAGCCCCATTCGCCGTACGGCCCGGGCCACATGTAGTAGCCTGCTTTTGAGGAGATGATCAGCTCGTCTCGATAGGGCGCCAGATCTTTAGCCAGGATGCGGCCGAAATTCTCTTCCGCGGAGCCTGGAGGCGGGCCGTAATTATTGGCCAGATCAAAATGGGTGATGCCCAGGTCAAAAGCGCGATGAATCATGCGCCGGCCATTCTCAATGGCATCGATACCACCGAAGTTGTACCAGAGGCCTAGGGCAATAGCCGGCAATTTAAGGCCGCTGCGTCCGCTGCGGTTATATAGCATGGCGTCGTAACGCGACTGGTCGGGTTTGTACTGCATTGCTGTTCCTCCAGACTGATGAATAGATGGTTCAGTTGTTTACTACGTTGCCGGGGTGACACGCTGGCTGGGTTGGTCAAGGTCTGCGATGCTCCGGCGAAAAGCGGCGGCCAATACACTCCCTCGGCCGGCAGCCCAATCATACCTTATCAAGCCCTAAATCAAAACAAGAGCAGCTTCCCACATGGACCAGGCTGCGCCTGCCCCTTCTGCTGCGAGAGCAGATAAGAAAAGATGCGGTATGCTGCCAGACCGCAGCGAAATCCGGAGCAGATTCAAGCAGCCCGGACATGCCAGAGCTACCCTATTGACACGGTTGAGGGTAAAATCGAACTGTCTGATCTGAAGTGTCGGCCAGCTGCCGCGCTTGACCACAATGAATGAAACCCATTGGGAGAACGGATTATGAGAAAACGTATTTGGCTAATAGGCTTTCTTCTGCTAACCCTGTTGGCAGCCTGCAGCCCGGCGGCTAAAGAAGCCACACCGCTGCCGTCTACCACCGATGACGGTGGGCTTTCCCCCAGCGCCACCACAATCCCGGCTGACACCGAAACTGATTCGGGTAGCGCCTTGCCGGAAGGGTATCCAGCGCCGCCTACGCCGGTGGACACCCCGGAAGGGTACCCGGCGGCCCCTGAGCTGCCGCCAACACCAGATCCATACCCTGCTGGCGAAATGACATGGATTCTGCAAGCGGTTGGAGAGCAGTGCGCTGACGAGTCGGAGAACAGCTATGCCGATCTGCAGGAAGCGGTGGCATCCTTGGCGGCTGCCGGTATTCCCTCGACCGCGTCCGAGATGGCCGAACTGATGGTCTGTGCCGCTTGCGGATGCCCTACCAGTGCCCACTTCCGGGTCCAAATCGGGGCGGCAGACGTCAGCAAGGCGATCTCCCTTGGCTGGACCGCGGAAGAATAGGAGAGCAATGATGCTGCGATTTTTGACAGCCGGAGAGTC
>JAHEEY010000090.1 GCA_024640485.1 Chloroflexota bacterium
GCGACGGCCATCACATTCGCGACATTTCACCCAAACATCAGCCAGGAAATGCATCTCTACTTTTCGCTGCCCGTAGCCGGAGCATGCCTGGCAGCGCCCATCCTTCACATTGAAGCTGAAGCGGCCAGCCTTGTAGCCCCGGGCCTTGGCTTCAGGCATGCTGGCATACAGCTTGCGTATTTCGCCGAAAACCTGGGCGTAGGTAGCCGGATTGGACCGAGGGGTGCGGCCGATAGGCTCCTGGGTAATATTGATCACCTTGTCAAGATGCTCAATACCTTCGATGCGGCTGTATGGCCCGGGGGAGGATTGGGCGTTATGCAGCACCCGTGCCAGAGCGGGGTGAAGCGTTTCTGTCACCAGGCTGCTCTTGCCGCTGCCGCTGACCCCGGTGACACAAATCAACGTCCCTAGCGGGAACTTGGCGTCAACATGCTTCAGGTTATGCAGCCTGGCGCCGATAATCGCCAAGCTGCCGTTGACCGGCTTTCGCCGGTTGAACCCATTGGGCGCGGAGATCCGAAGCTGTCCGCTCAAGTAGCGGCCTGTCAGCGATTCGGCAGCTGCCTCAATGTCAGCTGGCGTCCCAGCAGCGATTACCTCTCCGCCCATAATTCCAGCGCCAGGGCCAAGGTCGATCAGCCAATCGGCATCGCGCATGGTTTCTTCGTCGTGCTCGACCACCAATACGGTGTTGCCCATGTCTCGCAGCTGGAGCAAAGTGTCCAGCAGCGCGCGGTTGTCTCGAGCATGCAGGCCGATGGAAGGTTCGTCCAAGATGTAGAGCACGCCTACCAACCCGCATCCAATCTGGCTGGCCAGGCGAATACGCTGCGCCTCGCCGCCGGAGAGCGAGGGGGCCGGCCGATCGAGTGTCAGATAATGAAGCCCTACATTCAGCATGAAATGGAGCCGGTCGCGAATCTCTTTCAACACTTCCTCGGCGATTTCAAACTGCTCCTCGGTGAGAAGATTTGGTGACGGCGCGGCCGACGGAAGCGCTTTACCATTGACGGCGAGAGGTACGGGTGCGGTTGGGTTCGTAGTCAGGTGGATCACCCAATTATACGCCTGATCGATAGCCATGCTGCTGACTTCAGAAATGGTCTTGCCTCCCAAAGTGACCGCTCGAGATTCCGGGCGCAGCCTGGTGCCCTGGCACGTCTGGCAGAACAGCTGGCTCATGAAGCTGGAATAGAAGCGCCGGGTATATTCCGATTTCGTCTGCCGGAAGAGACGATTAACATGATGAACAATCCCCTTTATCGGCCTGACCGACTCCCCTTTCCAGCTGCCGTCCTCCAGTTCAGCCTGATGTGTGAAGCGGACTGGCTCCCCATTGGAGCCAAAAAGCATCACATCTCGAAAGGATTGAGGTAGATCTTTCCAGGGCAGGTCCAGATCCACCCCATAATGCTGGGCCAGTGACTGCAGGCTGTGCAGCCGCCACAAGCTTTTCTTTTTGCGGACATTTCCATACCAACGCAGGGCGCCGTCAAGCACCGATATGGTCTCATCATCTACGATCAATTCAGGATCGACCCTCATTTGGGTGCCAATGCCGTGGCAGTCCGGGCACATCCCTAATGGCGAATTGAAGCTGAATAACTGGGGCGAAAGCTCCGGGAAACTGAGACCGCAGTGGGCGCAGGCATTGTGTTCGCTGAGCATCAGCTCCTCTTCGCCCAAATCGACGACCAGAATCCCGCCACCAACGCGCAGCGCGGTTTCCGAGGAATCCACCAGCCGGGCAATGAATGAAGGCTCAATCTGTTCCGGGACGGTGAGTCGATCCACCACGATCTCAACATTGTGACGCTTCTTCTTGTCCAGCGAGATTGAGTCCCGATTCAGGTCGACCAGCTCTCCATTGATGCGGGCACGGGTGAAACCGTCCCGGCGGGCGTTTTCCATGGCATCCGCATGCGTGCCCTTGCGATTCCTGGCGATGGGCGCCAGCAGTTGGAACCGGGTGTTGGCAGGGTATGCAGCCAGCTGGTCTGCGACCTGCTGTGCGCTTTGCGGCTGCACCGGGCGTCCGCACTCGGGGCAATGGGGCAGGCCAACCCGGGCGAACAATACCCTTAGATAGTCCATCACCTCGGTCACGGTACCTACAGTGGATCGAGGGTTTTTGCTGACCGCCTTCTGCTCGATCGCGATCGCCGGGCTCAAGCCGGTGATCGCATCTACCTTGGGCTTTTCCATCTGCCCCAGAAACTGCCGGGCATAGGAAGATAAGCTCTCCACATAGCGCCTTTGACCTTCAGCGTAGATGGTATCAAAGGCCAGGGAGGACTTGCCACTGCCGCTCACACCAGTCAAAACCACGAATTTGTTACGAGGGATGGCGATATTGATGCGCTTGAGGTTGTGCTGCTGCGCACCGCGAATTGAGATACTGTCGGGTTCCATAACTTCACGCTCCGGCAAGAACATCCGTTCTAGTTCCGTTTCATTCTACCATTTTTTTTGTGCCGGCGCTAGCCTCTCTCGCTGCCTCATTTTGACGAACGGCCCCAACCTCTTCACTATTTTGTCAGGACAGTTCCGGACTCAAGCCAACAGGTATTTTTAAGGTCAAAGATCTGGATTTTTAAGCTGGCGATATTGACACTCATCTTTTCGATATTATATACTGTCTATATCTGGAGGAAGTCTATTTATAGATTTCCAAAGGGTGCTGAGGAAGCTCCAAGAAATTGGAAGGACGCTTACCACCCAAAGCCGGAGCGATACGCTGGACAGCTCAGGGCGGAAGCCTAAAGGGCATTTAGAGTACGCGATGATGGCGGCGGAACCTTCGACGCGGTGAAGCTTGGGACAAGCACTCTACGGTGAGGTTCGATTAGAAGAGCACCGAAGAGCAGGCGCCAAGGTAGAGCGGAGAAGGGACTTCGTGAGGTGTGGATTGTCAGCGAAGATTCGCTAAGGCATGAAACGAAGGGAAGTGTAAGAGGGTCCAGAAGGTTACTCGGAGCTCCTCTTTTTTTGCGCATTTGGCGCAATTGGTCGCGCCAGACCCATGACCTCTCCTATCCAGCCTCTGTCAGGCTACCCTCCTTTTCTCCTCCCACCTAATATTAGTGCCGGATGATGATAGACAGCAATCTTGAAGCGCGTGCTTTCCTTCTGACATTGCGACGCGTATACTCTACTGAGCGGTGTCGACCATATAGGACAGGCGATCTTCGGAGAGATTTGTGCATTCAAAATCGAAGCGGCAGAACAACAATCCCCTATTCCGCAAGCATCTTATCATGCCCACTGAACATGGATCATGGTCTTGGCTGCTGGTGCCCTTTGCTGCCGGTGCCGGAGTCAGTGGTCAATGGAACCTGGCGCTGTTCTTGACCCTGGTGGCGGGGCTGGCGGTGTTCTTTATGCGGCAGCCGGCGACCGTATGGCTGCGAGTCCAGCGAGGGAAAGCCAGGAAAAGTGATGGCCCGTTGGCGGCGGCGTGGATATCGCTGCTGGGACTGATCGCGGCCCTCTGTCTGGCTGGGCTTTTGGTGCTGGGAAGGGCGGCGCTGCTGTGGATGTTGGTGCCTCTGGCGGTTGTCTTCGGGATGTACCTGGCCGCTTCTCGATCCGGCCGATCCGGTCTGCGCTCGCTGTGGATGGAATTGGTTGGCGCCAGCGCATTGGCTCTGATGGCGCCAGCAGCCTTGATCGCCGCTGCCGGCAATTTCTCAGGGGACGAGTGGCCCCTGTGGGGGCTATTGGCAGCACAGAACGCGTTAGGTGCCTTGTATGTACGGCTCCGTATCTACGATACCCACGGCAACTCAATCAACCGGCCCATGATCGTCTTCGCCCATGCGGTGCTGCTGGTGATCGTTGCTGCCGCTGGAACGATGACGATAGTGCCGCAAACAGCCTACCTTCCCTTCCTGTTTTTCATGCTTCGGGCCATTTGGGCCGCGTCCGCGGTCCGGCCTGTCGCCAATGTCAAGCGATTCGGGTTTGGCGAAATGGGTGTTGAAATCCTGGGCGGCGCCTGGATTGCGGTCAGCTACGGGATCGGATAGCTGGAAAGCGATTCCCTTTGTGCTAGAATTACCAGTATGGGCTTGTGGCAAGGGGAAATAGCCCCGCGGAGGTAAACATGTCTGCATTAGCCAGTCGATTCATTTTGGACGAACATGGGGAAAAGATCGAAGTGGTGCTGTCTATGGAAATGTACGAACAGCTGCTCGGAGATCTCCGCGATCTGGCCACTATCGTGGACCGGTATGACGAAGCGTTGGTATCTATGGCCGAGGTGTTGCAGCGGCTGGAACAGCGGGGCATTATTTCACCGCCGTCAGCGGCAGCCTCCAACTAGCTGCAGCCTCGTCTCCAACTCCGATGCTCTCCGCGCCGGAAGGGCCCTATTCCCACACGTTGCCGTACAGCTCCGGACGCCTGTCGCTTAATACCGGCATCCGGGAGCGGGTCTCATCGACATCTCCCAGATTGATTTGAGCCACGATTAAAGCTTCCCCTTCCCCGCCCTCGACAACCGTCTCCCCCCAAGGGTCGATGATGCAGGAATGTCCGAAGAAGTCGAAGCCTCGGCTGCTGCCGACGCGATTGCACGCGACCATAAACATCTGATTTTCAATCGCTCTGGCTCGCAGTAATGTCTGCCAATGGGCCAGCCTCGGATGGGGCCATTGGGATGGCAGAAAGACGATTTTCGCCCCACCAAGGGCGTAGGATCGAAACAGCTCCGGAAAACGAAGATCATAGCATACAGCCAGCCCAATCTTTCCCCAACTGGTATCCAGAAGCGCCAACTGGCTGCCGGCGGTTAGATACAACGCTTCCTCCATCAAGCCAAACAGATGCCCCTTGCTGTAGGCTCCGAGTGTGACACCGTGGTCGTCGATAAGCACCGCGGTATTGCCATAGCTTTCTTCCGAAATCAGAGACAAGCAGGAGCCTAACAGGTGTATGCCGTGTTGAGCGGCAAGATGTGCCGCTGACCTGAATATGCCCGAGCTGAGCCCAGCCGCATGATCGCCGGCATTCTCCAAATCATAGCCCGTTGACCAGAGTTCGGGGAGTACCAGGATATCGGCCTGACTAGCGGCCGCTTTGGCTGCCAGCCGGGCAACCGTCTCCAGATTGGCCGCTGGATCTCCCAGAATTACATCGAACTGACCCAGGGCTACTTTCAGCTGAGGGCGGCTTTTTACGTCTGTATCCATTGTAGAAAACCTCGTTTCTTCCCGACTACCTGGTCAAATCAGGCCCAGTTCAGGCAAGGAGCTTGGCGGGTTCTCATGCTAACTTGACCCGCTTGAAAGATAGCATAAACCGGGCTTTCCCAGCAAACGGGGTGCCATACCGGAGCGGTGTGGTGCCCTGCAGAGCTGCGGCTTCCCATCGAATATCCGGAATGACTTAACTCGCCATCGCAAATGACAAATGTCACTTGAATTGCAGTGGCGCTTGGTCTATGCTGGCATCGACTAGAGAATAAATAAATTGCTCTTAACTATCACCATGGAGCACCAAGAGTAACCGACCTCACCGCATCCCGTTGATCAAGCTTGATCACGACAAAGGGCCACCGGATCTAATCGATCCCGACACCCGACCATTTCATTTGGCCGCAGCCTCGGTCCATCGCCCAATCCTTACATGGGGAGCTGAAACCTTTCTGTGAGCAATTTGCTTGCATCATATCGGGTTCCTACGCCTGACCGCGAGGAGCCTTTCTGACCGCTGTGACAGCTTGCAGCCGGCATCATGAAGGCCGCACGCTGGCAGACAACTGCGGTCGGCAGCAGTTCGTTTCCTGCATTTACTACCTGGAGGTGGTTCTTGCCCTCAACAAACGTAACGACTATCCCAACAGATCAACCCGATCCCTTTGTTACACGAAGCTTCCTGGAAGAAGTGGTAGATGCCGTCCCTGGCGACCCCAGGTTGACGGCTTGTCTGCAGTGCGGCACCTGCGGCGGTTCCTGTCCATCAGGTCCGGACATGGAACATACACCGCGGCAGCTGTTTGCCATGATCAATGCGGGTATGCGGGCGGAGGTACTGCGAAGCAACACGCCGTGGTACTGTGTCTCCTGCTACTTCTGTATGGCCCGATGTCCCCAGAAAGTACAAATCACAGACATCATGTATGCCCTGAAGCGAAAAGCTATTGAAGATGGGGAATCTCGCAGCTCGAGCGCAGCTGATGCCCCCAAATTCTCAGAGGCTTTCGTGAACTTCGTTGAGAATTACGGGCGCAGTTTTGAACTGGGCGTGGCCGCTCGGTTTCACTTCGTCCAACACCCCGGCGAAGCGCTGAAAATGGCCACTTCCATTGGGATTGGCATGATGCGAAAAGGTCGCATGGATCTCACTCCTACCCGTATCAAGGGTGTTAAACAGCTGCAAACGATTTTGGACAGAGCACGAGAATTGGGAGGAACCGCATGAAACCATCAAACGAGGAGCCCTACGGCTACTATCCGGGTTGTTCCCTTGAGAAAAATGCGCTGGCCTATAATGAGTCGACATCAGCGGTCGCCAATGTGCTGGGGCTGAAATTCGAGGAGGTGGCGGATTGGAATTGCTGCGGAGCTTCTGAATACCTGGCACTCGACATCTTGCCAGCATATGCCCTGATCAGCCGAAATCTGGCACTGGCGGCTAGCAGTTCCGGCAGTCACTCATTGGTAGCCCCTTGCAGCGCTTGTTTTCTCAACTTGAGCAAAGTAGATCACCAGATGGCGGAGGTCCCGGCCCTGGCCTCGCAGGTGAATGAAGCACTGGCTGCCGGCGGCCTCAGCTACCAGCCGGGCTCTATTACCATTCGGCATCTCCTGGACGTATTTGTCAATGACGTGGGATTCGACCGAATCAGCAGCCTGGTTACCCACCCCTTATATGAACTCCGAGTGGCCCCTTATTATGGTTGTTTGATATCTCGGCCTGATTATGAAGGCGTATATGATTCACCCGAATACCCTACCGGGTTGGATCATTTGATGACAGCATTGGGCGCAGAGGTGGTTGACTTTCCCTTAAAGACCCACTGCTGCGGCGGGCATATGACCCAGATCAGTGAACCAGTGGCACTGGAATTGATTCGCAGGCTGCTTCAAAATGCTCACGAGTACGATGCGGATGTGATCGCCACACTGTGCCCCATGTGCCAGCTAAATCTGGATGTGTATCAAGAGCATGTCAATCATGCGTTCGGCACCAATTATCACATTCCGATTCTTTACTTCACGCAGCTGATCGGCCTGGCTTTGGGAATCAGGGCGAAAGAGCTGGGGTTCGGAAGAGAGTTCGTCAGCGCCAAACGGGCGTTGGCCAAGATTGGTAAAGCTCGCCCTGCCCCCAAGAAGAAGCGCAAACCTTCAAAAGAGGCGCTGCCGATGCCTCAGGCCACGGAGGTGGAATACAGATGAAACAAGAACGCATTGGTGTTTACGTTTGCCACTGCGGCAGCAACATCGCCGGCACCGTGGACGTAGGGCAACTGTCCTCCTGGGCTGCTGACGCCCTTGAAAAACGGGGGGTTGTTGTCGCCCGTGATTACAAGTTCATGTGCTCAAGTCTTGGACAAGAGCTGATCAAATCGGACATCGTCGAGTTATCGCTAACCCGGGTGGTCGTGGCAGCCTGCTCGCCGCATCTTCATGAAAAGACATTTCGCACAGCCTGCCAGCAGGCCGGGCTGAATCCGTATCTGATGGAGATGGTCTCCTTGAGAGAGCATGTGGCCTGGGTTCATTCAGACAAAGCATTGGCCACGCAGAAAGCCAAAGCGCTTATCTCGGGCGCGGTGGAGAGGGTCGCCCTGCATGAGCCGCTGGATCCTATCTCGGTGCCAATTGAGGCTACCACGCTTGTTGTGGGCGCAGGTATCTCAGGTATTCAAGCCGCGTTGGAGATCGCAGATGCCGGTCAGAAAGTTGTTCTAGTGGAACGCGAGCCTTCTATCGGCGGGCATATGGCCCAACTGGACAAGACTTTCCCAACGCTGGACTGCTCAGCATGCATCTTGACCCCGAAAATGGTCACCGTCGGTTCCCACCCCAATATCAACCTGCTTACCTGGAGCGAAGTTGAGGCGGTAGATGGCTTTGTGGGCCAGTTTACGGTGACGATTCGAAAAAAAGCCCGGTATGTCAGAGAAGATGTCTGTACTGGATGCGGCATCTGCATGGAGAAGTGCCCGTCGAAGTTGATTGACCAAGTCTATGAAGCGGGCCTCGGATACCGATCCGCGATTTACCGGCCGTTTCCGCAGGCAATTCCCAAATACCCGGTGATTGACAAAGCCAATTGTATTTACTTTCAACGGGGTAAGTGCAAAGCTTGCCAACTGTTTTGTCCAACCACGCCAAACGCGATTGATTTTGAGCAGGAAGACCAGATCCTGCAGTTGACCGTGGGCAATATCATCCTGGCCACGGGGTACGACCTTTTCGATGCCCGCCGCATCCCGCAATACGGCTACGGCCGTTTGGCGAACGTGTTCAGCAGTCTGGAGTTCGAACGGCTGTGTAATGCCGCGGGACCAACCGAAGGGAAGATACTGCTTCGAGACGGCGTATCCCAACCAGAGTCTGTCGGGATCATCCATTGCGTGGGCAGTCGTGACCGCAACTACAACAACTACTGCTCAGCGATCTGCTGTATGCAGAGCCTGAAATTCGCCCATCTGGTAAAAGAGCGGACCGGCGCTAAGGTGACCAACTTCTACATTGATATCCGCACCCCGTATAAGGATTATGACGAATTTTATCAACATGTTCTCCAGGAAAAGGTTGAGTTCGTACGCGGCCGCGTGGCTGAAGTAACGGATGCGGCACGGCGGCCTGGCGAAGAAGGGAAGCTGATCATCCAGGTCGAAGACACCTTCATCGGAAAGCAGCGGCGGATTCCGGTGGATATGGTTATCCTGTCGGCGGGCATTGAACCTCGCCACGATTCGAAGGAGGTCTCTCGCAAGTTCGGCATTTCCTGCAACGGCAGCGGATTCTTTACTGAGCTGCATCCCAAACTAGATCCAGTCGCCACCATGTCTAAGGGGATCTTCATCGCCGGATGCGCCCAGGGGCCTAAAGACATTCCCGCCAGCGTCGTCCAAGGCGCGGCTGCGGCTGCCAGAGTGCTGGGGACCATCCAGCAGAAGTCGCTTGACCTGGAACCGGTGTTGGCTCAAGTAATTGACCAGAAGTGTTCCGGCTGCCGCATCTGCAGCAACCTCTGTCCCTTTAACGCGATTGGTTTTGACCTGGAGCGGCAGATATCAACCATCAATCCAGCGCTGTGTCAGGGGTGCGGCACCTGCGTCTCCGCGTGCCCGTCCCATGCCATTTCAGGCACCCAGTTCAGCACCGAGCAGATTTTGGCTCAACTGCATGGACTGTTGGCTGAAAGCTTCAATGGAAACGGTGCCCGGACCCAATCCCCCGCCTTTAGCCAAGCCGAGCTGGTATAGCGAATTCACTTTCAAAGGGAGTCTGTTATCGTGGAAACCCTTAACGCAGAGCAACTCAATTTCGAGCCGGTAGTCGTTGGATTTACTTGCAACTGGTGCAGCTACAGAGCCGCGGATTTAGCCGGGATGTCGCGAGCGAAATACCCGGCCAATATCCGCCTGGTTCGCTTCATGTGCTCTGGTCGCCTGGATCCTGTTTTCATCATGAAGGCGCTCAAAGGCGGCGCAGACGGTGTGCTCATCACCGGCTGTCACCCCGGCGAATGCCATTACCTGGAGCAGAACTACAAGGCGCTGAAACGGTTCAAGCTTCTGCGCCGGATGCTGAGCCAATTTGGGTACGAGCCGGAAAGGGTCCAATTGGTCTGGGCCAGCGCTGCCGAAGGAACCTATTTAGCTCATCAAATCAGCAGAGTAGTAGAGGAAATTCGCGCGCTTGGGCCGCTTCATCGCGCCTCGGACACGCCCAGCTTTGAACTGATTGGTGATGCCCAGCTACAGGAGGCGACCGTATGAACCAGAACAGTAAGCCGAAACTGGCTATGTATTGGGCCTCATCTTGCGGCGGCTGCGAGATCAGTACACTCAATATCGGCGAGAACATCCTGGCGGTGGATGAGCTATTCGAGATCGCCTTCTTTCCCTGTATCGCGGACTTCAAGGTCAAAGATGTAGAGGGTTATCCAGACGGCTACATTGATGTGTGTCTCTTCAACGGGGCCATCCGCAACTCAGATAACCAGGAGATGGCGGAGCTGCTTCGCCGGAAATCGAAGGTATTGGTCGCTTTTGGCGCCTGCGCCCACCAGGGTTCGATTCCAGCCCTCTCAAACCTAACCTCCAGGGCTGCGACGTTGGAAACGGTCTACCTGGACAACCCTACCCTGGATAATCCGCAGGGAATCCTGCCCAATACACAGTATGAAGCGGATGAAGGGCTGTTGGAGCTGCCCACATTCTTCAACACGGTGCGTTCCCTGGGTCAAGTCGTGCCGGTGGATTACACCATCCCCGGCTGCCCCCCGGAACCCCATCAAATCTGGACGGTGCTGCAGGCGGTGGCAGCAGCGCTCCTCCAAGGTGCGGAACTGCCTCCGGCGGGATCGATCATCGGCGCCGGCACCGTAGCGGTGTGTAAAGAATGCACCCGTGAGAAGGAGGAGAAGCAGATCGGCCGTTATTACCGCCCATTCGAAATCGTCCCGGATCCGGAGAGATGTTTGCTGTCGCAGGGCATCATCTGCATGGGCGCCGCCACCCGTTCAGGCTGCGGAGCGCTTTGTCCTCAGGTCGGCATCGGCTGCCGAGGATGTTATGGACCGCCAGACGGAGTCGACGATCAGGGCGCCGCAATGATCTCCGCGCTGGCATCAGTCATGGACACAACCTATCCGACTGATAATGGTAACAGCCTGGAGCAGCAGATCGATACATTGATCGACACCCTGGCAGATCCGGCAGGAACTTTCTACCGATTCAGTTTGGCCAACGCGGTTCTCGGCCGCGCCCGCCAACCTGCGTCCCCAGTTCACAAATGAGGCCATGATGAACCGCATTACGATTGACCCAATAACCAGGCTGGAAGGGCACGGCAAGATCGAGATTTTCCTGGATGAAGAAGGAGAGGTTGCCAACACCTATCTGCAGATACCTGAACTGCGAGGGTTTGAGGCATTTTGTGTTGGCCGGCCGGCGGAAGAGATGCCCCGAATCACCAACCGCATCTGCGGCGTCTGTCCCGAAGCCCACCATCTAGCCTCCACTAAAGCGCTAGACGACCTTTTCCACATTGAACCTTCCTCAGCGGTGAGGAAATTGAGAGAGCTGTTTTACTCCGCCTTCTATGTGACCGACCACACGGTTCACTTCTACGCTTTGGGCGGCCCGGACTTTGTCCTGGGGCCTGAGGCGCCGGCAGCGGAACGGAACATCTTGGGCGTCATCCATAAGGTTGGGGTTGAGGTGGGCAAGCAGGTGATCGAATGCCGCCGTCGCAATCATCAGGTGATCAAGATGTTGGGCGGGCGAGAGGTTCATCCAGTCGCCGGGCTTCCCGGGGGTTGGAGCAAGTCGATATGTGAGGAAGAGCGGGTTGAGATTGAGCAAATCGCACGCCAAAACGTGGATTTCGCCCAGTTCTCCCTAAAACTGTTCAACGACGTGGTTCTCAGCAACCAGGGGTATGTTGATCTGATTCTTTCAGAGGCGTTTACACATCGGACTTATTACATGGGAACGGTGGACAAGCAAGGCAGGGTCAATTTCTATGACGGCATGATTCGGGTTGTCGATCCTGATGGGAAAGAGTTCGTCAGCTACCACCCCCGAGATTACGCCAAGCACATCGCCGAGCGGGTGGAACCATGGACTTATCTGAAGTTCCCTTATCTTAAAGGGGTTGGCTGGAAAGGGTTGGTGGATGGCAAAGAGAGCGGTGTCTACTGCGCTACCCCCCTCTCCCGCTTGAATGCGTCACAGGGCATGGCTACGCCAAAGGCGCAGGAAGCGTATGAGAGCATGTATGAGACGCTGGGCAGTCCAAGGCTCAATGGAGGCTTCGCACCTATACACCACAGCCTGGCGACCCATTGGGCCCGGCTGGTGGAGCTGCTTTACGCGGCCGAACGGATGCTTGAACTGGCCACAGATCCGGAAATCACCTCTCCGGAAATGCGGGTCGCTGCCACAGAAATACCCACGGAAGGGATAGGGAGCGTGGAGGCTCCTCGAGGCACACTGACGCACCATTACCAAACGGATGAAAAGGGGATTCTTACAAAAGTGAATCTGATCGTGGGCACCACCAACAACTACGCCCCCATCTCAATGTCTGTAAAGAAAGCTGCCAAAGGGCTGATCAAAAAAGGGACGGTGGTTACCGATGGCTTGCTGAA
>JAHEEY010000500.1 GCA_024640485.1 Chloroflexota bacterium
CGCTCGATGGCGTAAGCCACGCTGGCTTCCAGGGCGGCCTCGGCGATGCCCAGCGCCTGGGAGGCGATGCCGATACGCCCGGCATCCAGCACAGTCATGGCGATTTTGAACCCTTCCCCTTCCTGCCCCAGCCGATCGGCTACCGGGCATTGGTAATCCTCAAACATGATCTCGCAGGTGGCGCTGGCCCGGATGCCCAGCTTGGGCTCCACCTTGCCGCGCACAAAACCAGCTTTGTCCGTTTCAATCAGGAAAGCGGTGACCCCCTGGTGCTTCAGCTCCGGCTGGGTCATGGTGAACAGGACGATGAAATCGGCGTGGGGGCCGGAAGTGACCCAAGATTTGGTGCCGTTGATCACATAATGGGTGCCGGCTTCATTGAGCACCGCCCGGCTGCGCATGGTGCCGGCGTCGCTGCCGCTCATCGGCTCGGTGAGGCTGTAGGCGCCGATCTTCTCACCGGTGGCCACGGGGACCACGTATTTCTGTTTCTGCGCTTCGCTGCCGAATTTCAAAATGCCGTGGCAGTAGAGGGAGTTGTTGACCGACATCACCGTGCCGTGGCTGGCGTCGGCTTTGCTGATCTCGGTCAGGGCCAGGGCGTAGGCCAGGGTATCCATACCGGCGCCGCCGTACTGTTCGGGCACCTCAATCCCCATGAAGCCCAGCTGGCCCATCTGGCGGATGGTCTTGAGGGGAAATTCGCCGCTCTCGTCGTGTTCGGCGGCGATGGGGGCGATGGATTTCTGGGCGAAATCCTTGGCCGCCTGCTGAATCATCTGGTGCTCTTCAGTGATAAAATCAAACATGGGAAATCCTCCGAGAAATGAGCATCGCGTCTTGCCGCCAGGCTGGACAGCCAGGGCGACGTATTGCTGGTCGCCGGCGCTTACAGACGCGCCCGGACCTCCTTGGTAAACTGTTCGAAGTCGGACGGGGTCAGCTCCAGCCCTTCAGACCAGCGGCGCCGCTCCGCCAGCCAATAACGCCCATCCTTGCCGGCAATCAGCTTAGAGGGGAGTTCCGGTCGGGTTGGCGGCCCCATCTTGCTGGTCAGGCCGCTGGGGTGCAGCTCCGCCGGGTCAATCTGGCGGAAGGGATGGTCCGACGAGGCGCCGGCCTGCAGGGCGGCGCTCTTCTTGGGGGGCATGTAGGTGAAAACGGTGATCTGTTTCTCGCCGTAGCGCAGTTCGGTAGCCAGGCAGTGCCACCCTTTGGGAACCCGCCGTTCGCGCCCGCCCCGCTTGTAGCCGCTCAAAGTGAAGGCCCAGTTGAGCGGGGTAATCGGTTCTGACCAGGCGATGGTTGTCTCGCTGTCCGCTGAACGGGCCGCGATCACCCCCTGGCTGTCAATGCGCACGCTTCTGCCGCTAGGCCACATCTTCTTCAGCCACT
Organism: Chloroflexota bacterium; assembly: GCA_024640485.1. Lineage (GTDB taxonomy): Bacteria > Chloroflexota > Anaerolineae > Promineifilales > Promineifilaceae > JAHEEY01. The sequence continues at coordinate 1,396 of JAHEEY010000500.1, forward strand.
GCTCCACCGGCCAAACCAGCAGCAGCGAGAGCGGGAACGAGGCGATGCAGCTGAAGATGCCGCCGAACCCTGAGCTGGGGGCGACACTGCTGGACAGCGACCGCAGCAGAAAATAGACCAGCACCATGGCGGCCAACAGCAGGGCCATCACCACCCCCTGCAGGGCGCTGTGCTCCTGGTCGGCACGGATCACAATTGGGTTTGTATCTGAACTCGTCATAGCTCCCTGTTTTAGTCCGGTCTGCCGATTCTGACAACTTTTGATCCAACCTACTAAGTGGGACTTATTACTAAGTGCTTGACATTACTATGTGATATACAGTATAATGTACCACATGGTAGAGTTAACAAAGAACGAGCACACAGATAAGCTGGCGCTGGAGCTGCGGCGGGGAGTCATTATCCTGGCGGTCCTCAAACAGCTCCACCGACAGCATTACGGCTACTCGCTGCGGCAGCAGCTGGCCGAGATGGGGCTGGATATCAATGAAGGCACCCTCTACCCGCTGCTGCGCCGGCTGGAAAGCCAGGGGCTGCTGGAAAGCGAGTGGATCGTCACCGAAAGCCGGCCCCGGCGATATTATCGCTCATCGAAGTTGGGCCAGGCGGTTTGCGCCGACCTGGAGGGCGAATGGAACCAGCTTTCACAGGTGATGAAAGGGATTTTAGCCGGCGAACAAGCCGGCGATGATAAGGATGGAGGGTAAGGGGATGGAACTAATAGAAAGATATGTCCAGGAAGTCGGCAGGCTGCTTCCCAAGAAAGGACGGGCAGACGTAGAAGACGAACTCCGCTCCCTGCTGAACGACACGGTTGAAGACCGGATTGCCAACGGCAGCCCCGGGTCAAAAGCGGAGATCAGTACCGCGGTGCTGCAGGAGTTCGGTCCGCCGCAGAGCCTGGCAGCTTCCTATCAGCCCCACCGGCGGTACCTGGTAGGGCCTACCTTATACAGCACCTTCCTGAAGAGCATCGGACTGGTGACAGCCGTCCTGGCGCTCATCTATTTAACAGGCATCGGAGCCGCGACGCGGGATTCATTGACAACCATAGGAGATTGGGGCAGCTTTCTAATGGAGAGCACCGTCAATTTCCTGCAATCGACATTGGCGAGCCTGGGGATGATTGTCCTCATCTTCGCCCTGGTGGAGAGAGTCATGTACGAGAAACAAGTAACCCCTAATGAGAAGTGGCACCCTGGCCTGCTGCCAGAGATGGACAGCAAACGGCGGATCAGCGTCGCGGAACTAATCGTCAATATCGTCGGCGGCAGCTTCGTCATTTTCGTCTTCAACGTGTATCCGGAATGGGTCGGCGTGTTCAACCGCAGCGACGGCGTCTGGGAACGGATCCCACTGCTGTCGGAAGCGTTCTTCAATGATTTGGTGCCGTGGCTGACGGTGCTGTGGACCGCCTCGGTGGTGTTCAACGCCTACCTGCTGCGGCAGCGCAGCTGGAACCTGGGGACCAAAGCGATTCAATTGGGCCTCAACATCCTGCCCTTGAGCGCCGCTTACCGCTTTGCCCAGAGCAACCCGTTCTTCGCCCCGCAGGTCAGCGACGTCCCCGGGATGACGCCGCTGGTGGAGAATTTCCACCTGATGCTGCTCCTGCTGCTGCTGCTGACCATCTTGGGCGCAATCAAGAAATTGGTCGAAGTCGCCACGCCTGAAGGCGGCTGGGCCAGCCCCAAAGCGGCTGGCTGATGGGAAAGTTATCGCCGCTTCACTCGGTTGAGTGAAGCGGCTTTTTTTTGCCCCCTCGCCGGCGGAGCCCCGGCGGCCCATCCTCTATCCAGATCCGGCAATTCATCTTGACGGCGGCGGCAAACAACAATACGCTTGGCGGCATGTATGCTGTCATCGCCGTCAATGTCGAAGCCGGACTGAAAGAGTGCTTCCACTACCATATCCCGCTTGACCTGGCCTCTACGCTGACGCCGGGCCATCTGGTGGAGGTGGAGTTCGGCCGCCGGCTGGCCCAGGGGATCGTGGTGGCCCTGGACAGCCGGTCGCCGGTGGAGGAGACCAAGCCGATCATCAGCCTGGTGGCCGAGGAGCCGGTCATCTGGCCCTGGCAGATCACCCTGGCCCAATG
>JAHEEY010000091.1 GCA_024640485.1 Chloroflexota bacterium
TCAGCCAATTGGAATCAGGGCAAGCAACAGCTGAAAACGGATACAAACGAGCGGTCAGCTACGCCGGCAACCAGCCCGCGCAGAAAGCCATTCAGCAGGTTTTTCAGATGTGCGATCGCAAATGGCGTGGTATCGGCATGATTCCTATGAGCGGCTACGGTTTGCGTCCTGAATTTGAGCGGTTCGATGCTGAGAAACGGTTTGGCGTCAGCCAGATCCAACCGGAGGAATCACCGCTGTGCATCGCCGGCTCCATCCTGCAGGGGCTTCGCAAACCCAATGATTGTCCCGCATTTGGTGAGGCGTGTACCCCTTCCAGGCCTTTGGGCGCCACGATGGTCTCAGCCGAAGGCGCCTGCGCGGCCTACTATCAATATGGGCGGCATCTCGCCCTTTCGGAGCATCTGCATGGGTAGTAATCATCCCCCCACAACCTTTGAAGGCGCCCTGTGTCCTCTCCCCCTGACCCATGATGAACGTATCGTCCTGGGACACGGCAGCGGCGGGAAAATGACGCAAGAGTTGATCGCCAGGCTGTTCCTGCCGCCGTTCAGCAATCCCGCCCTGGATGCCGGAAACGATGCCGCCGTACTGCCTGCTGTTCGCACCGGTCAGCTGGCGGTCAGCACCGATTCTCACGTTGTCTGGCCCCTGTTCTTCCCCGGCGGGGACATTGGCACGCTGGCGGTCTGCGGCACCGTAAACGACGTGGCCATGGTCGGCGCGGTGCCGGCATATTTGACCGCTGGATTCATCATTGAGGAAGGGTTTGAAGTCAGCCGGCTGACCACTATCGTCGCTTCGATGCGGCAGGCGGCGGCGGAAGCCGGGGTAATTATCGTTGCCGGTGACACCAAAGTCGTACAGCACGGCAAGGCAGACGGGCTGTATATCAACACCGCCGGTATCGGCACAGTCATCGCCGATGCCCGTATCGGCGGACAGCTGGCTGCGCCAGGAGACCTGGTCATCTTGTCCGGCCCTATTGGCGATCACGGCATCGCCGTTTTGGAGGCAAGGGGGGAGTTGGGATTTCAGACCGACGTCAAGAGCGACGTAGCCCCGCTGAATCACTTGATTGCAGCCATGTTGAAGGAGAGCGACCAGATTCATGTGCTGCGCGATCCAACCCGAGGAGGCGTCGCCAGCGCCCTCAATGAGATCGCTCAGCAGTCAGGTGTTGGCATCAGGCTGCAAGAAGCGTCCATTCCGGTCAGGCCCGCCGTAGCCGCAGCGTGCGAGCTATTGGGATTCGATCCGCTTTACGTCGCCAATGAAGGCAAGCTACTGGCGATCGTCGCTGCCGGCGACGCGGAAAAGGTTGTCGAAAGGATGCGGGCCACCCGCTACGGCGAAGGGGCGACGATTATCGGCGAAGTGACCTCGGAACCAGCAGGGCGGGTGCTGATGAAGACTGCGGTCGGCAGCATGCGCGTGGTCGATGTGCTGGCTGGCGAAATGCTGCCGCGAATCTGCTGACCAAATTACATTATTTTTCACAATCAGGAGAGTGCTATTATGCAATGGGAAAAGCTTACCGGTCCCGCATTTGCCGAAGGGGTGGCACAGGCTGAGAGCGTCTGCATCATTCCTGTGGGAGTCTTGGAATATCACGGCCCCCATCTGCCACTGGGAACCGACTCCTTCTACTGCCACGCGGTTGCTTGCGCCGCAGCCGAGATCGAACCGTCAATCGTCTATCCTATGTATCACTACGGGGTCAATGTGGAGACGAAACATTTCCCAGGAGGAATTGTCCTCAGAGACGAACTGCTGATGGCACTGCTGGAAAATATCTGTGACGAGATCAGCCGAAACGGGCTCAAGAAAATCATTCTTCTAAGCGGGCATGGCGGCAACCGGTATTTCCTGCCGCTCTTCGTGCAGCTTTTGTTAGACAAAGGCAAGGATTATTTGACCTACTTTGTTCAGGGGCTTGACCATCAGGCAGCAGAAGATGAGCAGTTAGAAACGGCTGTTGATGGGCATGCCGGCGAATTTGAAACCAGCGTAGGGTTGCACTGCTTCCCAGAGCTAGTGAAGATGGACAAGTTGGATCCTGAGCATTGGTGGGCGCCTCAGGAATCGCTGGCAAATATACCTGGACTATATACGCCGGCAGATTGGGCCGGCAGCTTTCCGGACCACTGCGCAGGCGATCCACGCCCTGCTTCAGCCAAAAAGGGAAAGGCTTTGTTTGAAGCTGATGTCAACGCCCTGGTAACCCACCTGACAAACGTCAAAGCTGACGGCGCCGCCGCCAAGGTCTACGCAAGCTTCAACGACCGTATCTACCGAAAATAACCTGAATGAAGTGGAGCGATATTGCCCCACTTCATTCTTACCTTTCAGTCGCGACACTCTCTCTAGCCCACATCCACACTTTTTTTCGACCAAGGTGACGATTGTAACCCGCCTGTGGTGACAATTGTCACTGCGTAATCACACCTTTTATCGTAGTATAAGGTATACCTTATACCTCTAGATTAGTTGGACCTGCACCATGAGTATGAACAGCAGTGAAAGTGTAGAAATGTACGTAAAGAGCGTTGCCGAACTGGGAGGCGATCGCCAGCCAGTACCCATCGGACGCGTGGCTGAAAGGATGGACGTTACCCCAGTCTCAGCTAATGAGATGATGAAACGTCTGGGAAGCCAGGGCTACATCGAGCATCAGATGTATAAGGGTGTCTTGCTGACCCGTGCCGGTTTGACCATGGCAAATAACATTATTAGAAGACAGAGGCTGTGGGAATGCTTTCTAGTAGACAAATTGAAACTAGATTGGGCTCGCTCCCATGAGCTGGCCTGCGATCTAGAGCACGCCACGGCAGAGGAAGTGGTGGAAGCGCTGGTGTCGTACCTGGGCAGTCCCACCCACTGCCCGCACGGCAATCCCATTCCAGAGGCCGACAGCCAGGAACTCCTGGAAACTGGCGTTCTCCTAAGTGAACTGGCAACCGGTCACAGCGGGCGCATCTTGGCAATCCGTCCCGAGAGCCATGAGGTGCTGGCGTATTTACACCACCGGATGCTGCTGCCGGGAACCGAGGTTACCGTGGTTGAAGCAGCGCCTTTGCAGGGTCCACTGACCCTACACATGAACGATCAGGAAGTAGTCTTGGGACTGAATCTAGCATCGCTGGTGCTGATCGAAGAGCTGTGCTGCCCATGACCTACCTATGGGCAGACCGAATGACCCACTGCAGTGAACCGTCGTTGAACTCGTCAAATTCGGAGATTGGACATATGACCCAAGTTGGCATTCCACTGAGCAATCTAAGACCCGGACAGCGGGCAACCATTTTGCGCATTGGCGGAAATCGGGCTGTGCGCCGGCGATATATGGAAATGGGATTTGTGAGAGGTGAAGATGTCTTGGTGGAGCGGGTGGCGCCCCTGGGAGATCCCATCGAGTACTTGATCAAAGGGTATCATCTATCACTGAGACAAGCCGATGCTGGACATATTATGGTGCAGGTAAGTGATGAACACAGCCGCTAGAGAATTAACCATCGCACTTGCCGGCAACCCCAACGCGGGAAAAAGCACCATTTTTAATGCGCTCACCGGTCTCCATCAACACACTGGAAACTGGCCCGGAAAGACAATAGAGAAGAAAGTGGGGCATTTCACACACAACGGGTTCAAGCTGAGCATCGTTGACTTACCGGGCACCTACAGCCTGGCAGCCTATTCGCCAGATGAAGTTGTCGCCCGCGATTATATCATCAGCGAGCACCCCGATGCGGTTATCTGTGTCATCGATGCCTCAAATCTAGAACGAAACCTCTACCTGGTGGTTCAAGTTCTGGAATTAGGCGTGCCTGTGATCGTGGCCCTAAACATGGTAGACCATGCAGAATCCATGGGCATGGAGATCGAGAAGGCCCGCCTGGCCCGCCTATTGGGCAACATCCCGATCATTCCCACGGTTGCCAGCCGCGGCAAAGGGCTTGATCAACTTCTTACCGCCACCCTGGAGTTCGTGTCCGCCAATACGATGGCCTGTAACTGCGAGAAGCCGACTCCCTTTCGAGTAGACTACGGCAAAGATATCGAATCCGCCATCTCGAAGATAACCAATACGGTGACAGCCAACAGCGTACCGATGAACGGCTACTGCCCCAGATGGACGGCCATCAAGCTGCTTGAGGCAGAAACTGATATTGTGAAGCGGATTGGCGAGATATCCAAAGGTGATTTGGTCCTAAATGCCGCCAAGTCGCAGATTTCTCATTTAGAAGAATTATACGGCGACGATGTCGATATTATCACCGCCGACCGCCGCTATGGCTTTGTCAGCGGCATGAGCCGTCAGGTCCTAAAGAGCCCATCAGTGAAGCGTGAAACTTTTACCGATCGGGTCGACAATATCGTCACCAATCGTCTGGTGGGGCTGCCCATCTTCATGGGGGTCATGTACCTGGTCTTCCGCCTGGTTATTGACGTGTCTGACCCTTATCTGAACTGGGTCGATTCTGTGATCAACGGCCCCATCGCCCGGGGATTAAGCGCACTTTTGACCAGCGTCGGCGCCTGGGATTGGATGCACTCCCTAGTCATTGATGGTGCCGTTGCCGGGGTAGGCGGGGTTCTGGTCTTTGTGCCCGGACTGACTGTGCTCTATTTCTTCCTGGCGCTGCTGGAGGATTCTGGTTATCTGGCGAGGGCAGCATTTGTCATGGACCGGTTCATGCGGGTGATTGGCCTGCACGGCAAGTCGGTGATCCCGCTGATGCTTGGATTCGGATGCGCGGTTCCAGCCGTGTATGCCACGCGCACCATCGCCAACCGGCGGGACCGGCTGCTAACCGCCCTGCTTATCCCCCTGATGTCTTGCTCGGCTAGATTGCCGGTCTACCTGGTCTTCACGGTGGCTTTCTTTGGGGCCACTGCCAGTACGGTGATCTGGGTTTTGTATGTCATGGGGCTGGTTGTGGCAATTTTGATCGGTCTGGTCTTCTCCAGGACTTTCTTGAAGCCGGATGAGAACACCGCCTTCGTGCTGGAACTGCCCCCATACCGTCTGCCAACTGCCCGCAGCCTGCTGCTGCACACCTGGGAAAACACCCGTGAATTCATCCGCAAAGCCGGCACCCTGATCTTGTCGATTTCGATTGTTCTCTGGTTTCTGCTGAATCTCCCCTGGGGCGTGGCCAACCAACGAGACTCCTATTACGGCCAGTTCAGCGCAGCTATCGCCCCAGCATTGGAACCCGCGGGATTCGGCAATTGGGAATCTGCCGGTTCATTGGTAACCGGATTCATCGCCAAAGAGCTGGTGGTGAGCACATTGTCGCAAATTTACACCGGCGCCTCGGCTGAAGAAGAAGCCGTCCCCATGACGGTATCCGAAGAAGTTCTCAGCGTGGCAACTTCATTCGGCGAAGCGACTGCGGATGCCGGGCGCACGCTGGTCAGTCTGATTCCCGGCATCAACTTGTTGGGCACCGAGGAAGTCGTGGAGGACACCGCGCTGAGCCATGCGCTCCGAGCCGGCTTCACGAACCTGTCAGCATTCGCCTTTCTGGTCTTCGTCTTGTTGTATATCCCTTGTATCGCCACGGTCAGTGCGATCAAACAGGAATTCGGCTGGCATTGGGCCACGATGTCTGCCGTCTACCAGACATTTCTGGCCTGGCTGGCAGCGACGATGGTATTCCAGCTAGGCACACTTCTAGGATATGGATAGCAGGATAATCAAATGCTGACAGAATTGCTTCGACTTATTGAGCAGAACCAGGGGCAATTGGACCTCGGCAGGCTCAGCCGCGAACTGGGTGCTCACCCGACGGCGGTTGCCGGCATGATCGACACCCTGATTCGCAAGGGCCGCCTGCGCGAGATCATACCGGTCTGCGGCAGCTGTGATGCCTGCGGCGTCAAGAACAGCTGCGGCCTGCCATCCAACTCAGCCAGGAAATTCCAGGTGGCCCCGCGGAACACGCTACCGCTCTAGGGTGATGAAGCGCATGGCGTAGAGATTGCTGGCATCAGCGGCATGATACTCATCAGCCGAGATCTGCCATTCGTCCAACTCTAGCGGCGGGAAAAAGGTATCCCCTTCGAACGTGGCATCGATCCAGGTGAGATAGATACGCCGGACCCTGGACATGAACAATTGGTAGACGAAGGCGCCGCCGCCAATGATGATCTCGTCGACCTCTCCCGCGGCCAGCAGTGCCGATTCCAAATCGTAGACCACGCTGCATCCAGGGGCCGCATACTCCTTGTTCCGGGTGAGCACGATGTTGTGGCGCCCCGGCAGCGGCCTGAATTGATCTGGGATAGATTCGAAGGTCTTTCGGCCCATGACCACCGGCTTCCCCATGGTCATCCGTTTGAACCGCTTCATGTCTCTGGGAAGGTGCCAGGGAATGCTGTTCCCCGCTCCAATGAGCTGGTTCCTATCCATGGCGACAATGATGGAAATCGTCGGTTCATTCATCGTTGTAGAGCCGTTTTCTCTGATGAAACCCCGCTTCAGACCGCGATGGGGGCTGGAATTCTCGGATGGCTTTGGTAATTGACCAGTTCGATATCTTCATATTGAAAATCGAACAATGAGTTGACCTCAGGATTCAGCCGCATTTCCGGCAGCGGCAGCGGCTGCCGGGAAAGCTGCAGCTCCGCCTGCTCCATGTGGTTGAGATAAAGGTGGGCATCTCCAAAGGTATGGATGAACTCCCCAGGCTGAAAGCCGGTCACTTGAGCGATCATCATGGTAAGCAGGGCATATGAAGCGATGTTGAAGGGGACACCAAGAAAGATGTCGGCGCTGCGCTGGTACAGCTGGCATGACAATTTGCCTTCAGCCACATAGAATTGGAACAAGCAGTGGCAGGGAGGAAGGGCCATCTGGTCGATGTTGGCCACATTCCAGGCAGACACGATATGGCGGCGAGAATCTGGATTGGCCTTCAGCCGATTCAGCAGGTGGCTTATCTGGTCAATAGAGCCGCCGTCAGGCGTGGGCCAAGAGCGCCACTGGTAACCATAAACCGGCCCCAAGTCCCCCTTTTCGTCTGCCCATTCATCCCATATAGTCACCCGGTTGTCATGCAGATAGCTGATGTTTGTATCCCCTTTCAGGAACCACAACAACTCATGGATTATCGATCGGAGATGCAGCTTCTTGGTGGTTACCGCCGGAAAACCTTCGGCCAAGTCAAAGCGCATTTGATAGCCGAAAACGCTGATGGTTCCCACGCCGGTGCGGTCACTCTTGCGAACGCCATGGTTCATGACATGTCGCATCAGATCGTGATACTGCCTCATAACCAAATGCCTCCTGGCTCCGCGATAAGCCGCTGTTTCGATTCGATCTCATCGGAGTAAGCAACCAATCCGACACACCAAAGCGTCCAGCTGCGGCTGATAAACCTCTTTCTCCGAGCTAGAGATTGGAAGTGAACAGCGACAGCTGCCGTTTGGATGGTAGTATAGCATACCAGTCCCCTTTGCCACGATGAGCGTCTTGGCTCTTAGAATTTCACCAAATTTTATGATAGGATTGCCTGAATATATCTACCTTCAGACTTGATCCAGGATGCCACCAGATGCCTAAACCGAACGCCAATTTGGCACAACTGATAGAGGATTTTCGATTTTGTGTAGGAGAAGAGAAGCTGGAGTACTTGATCGAACTTGCCGCGTCACTCCCCCAGCTGCCTGATTGGCTGCGGTCCAACTACCAGCTGATGACCGCGGTCGAAGAGTGCATGTCGCCTGTCCATATCTTCTTGGAAAAATCGGGCGACGTGGTGAAAATTCACTTCGATATCCCCCAGGAATCGCCCACTGTGCGCGGCTACGCTGCCGTGCTCCAGCAAGGTCTAGATGGTTTGACTGTTGATCAGCTGCAGCAGATCCCAGACGATATTTATCTACAGCTTGGTTTACAGCAGGTGCTCAGCGGACAGCGGCAGAACGGGATAAAGGCGCTGATGGCCCGGATCAAAAGGCTGGCTGGCGACCTTTAGGCGTCAATGTTTCAAGCATCGCCCGCTTAGATCATCTACCGACGGTCAGGCTGCCCGAACCGAGGTCGATCCGCAGATCCACTCGATCTGGGGAATCGTCGTAGTTGGCCGTTTCCCAGATTCCCTCATCTTTATCGCCGCTGACCTGATGAAAACGGTCTAGGTCAAGATGCACGCCGCCAGAGCCGCTGTCAATCTCAACGCGAGCTTCCAAGGCGTCGGGCAGGTGAAATGTCATGCTGCCAGAGCCGGCATGCACCTGGATATTTTGTCTTCCGCTCTTCCCGCAGGTCACCGTGAGGGAACCCGAACCAACATCTATGGTGGTTTCGAAATCGCCCCCCGGAAGGGCGAGATCAATCCTGCCGGAACCGGCGTCAAGGCGTAGCTCTTGAAGCTTCAATTGGCTCAGGTTCAAATCCAGTCGTCCTGAACCTCCGTCTAGGGTCAAGTCCAGGGGCAGTTGAGGGCTCAGTCCCAATCGCCACCGATTATCCTCACCGCCGAGCTCCGCCCAGGGAATCGAGAAGAAGTTGAATGGGCCGTCGCTAGACTGCCTGGTATCCAGGGAAACCACCGCTCTGCCGGACTGAACAGAGTGGTCAAAAATCAGCTCGCCGCTGTAGCTGACCGTCCCATTTATCAGATCGCCGCTGTCCTCCAGGGCGAACAGCTCAACGGCAGCCGCGCTGAAGTTCAAGTCGATATCAGCCCGATCGGCGTCACTGGCAGCATAGCTAATTGATTGCCGTTGAACCTCGGCGCTCGTGGCCCAATCAAAACGGTTGAGAATGACATTATCTTCAGATGCCAGCAGGATGTAGCCAAACACAACCAATGCCACCACGCCAACCATGGCACTCATGAAGCCACCCACGACGCCAGGAAGCTGGCGCACAATGAGGTTGAGACCCAGGAGGATCAGCCACAGCGGCCACAGCTGCAGCAGCGCCAGCCAATTCCAATTGAGATCAGGGGCCAATCCCAGATTGGCCAGCAAGAACCACACACCAATGCCAATCAACACAATCGGTCCGAAGAAAGAGGGCCGCCGCCGACTACGGTCTCCCATATCAATTGATACCTTTTCTTTGTTATCTTCTAGCATGCCACTTGCCTCCGTTTTCCAAAGTGCAGACAAACCCCGAGAGATGCTCAGCACCTGTCATCTTTGCCATTTTATTAAGCTTTATAATAAATATACGCAATAAGGTTGACAGCGTTGCGAAAGCTGCTCCGCTTTTGACAACTCCCTCTAAATGGTCTAGAATTTGAACCGCTTTTTAAACAAAAGTATATCTATTTTTGAGCAACTTTCAGCAGAATTTTCCCTGCCGTCGATGGTCAAAAAAACACTGGGTTCGCACATTGTGGTGTGATTTCACCCCAATGATATGGTCGGTTGGGGTGTTGTGGTGCGAGCAAGTGGGGTGATATTCGTCCGATTGCGAGCTGTAGCTCATTGAAACTTAAAATCTTGAATTTGTGAGGTTTCCTGCTAATGAAAGAATATAAGACTGGTCAGATCCGCAACGTTGCCCTCATCTCTCATAACGGAGCTGGCAAAACGACGTTTGTTGAACGGTTGCTCTTTAACACCGGTGCCACAACCCGGATGGGCAGCGTTCAGAGCGGCAGCACGGCGATGGACTTCGAAGAAGAAGAAATCGCGCGTCAAAGTTCGGTTTCGGCTGCCATTGCGCCTATCGAATGGCAGGATCATAAATTCAATGTGATAGACACGCCTGGATATTTAGATTTCATTGGTGAAGTGAACAGCAGCCTTCGCGTGGTGGAGTCCGCTCTAGTACTCATCGAAGCGGTATCGGGTGTTGAAGTCGGTACCGAATCTGTCTGGAATGCGGCCGGCAAACGCGGCCTCCCCCGCATTCTTCTGGTCAACAAGATGGACCGCGACACCGCCAGGGTCACACGGGTCGTCGACAGTATAAACACCCATTTGGAAGGCAATTTCATCAATCTTCAGCTGCCAATCGGCGAAGGACCTTCCTTCACCGGTATCGTGGATCTGCTGGCGATGAACGCCCGGTTAGGTGAGAACGCAGAGGTCGCCCCAATTCCTGGCGACATGTTGGAAGCTGCCGAAGAAGCCCACTTGGCTTTGATTGAAGCTGCCGCAGAAGGGGATGACGCCTTGATGGAGAAGTACTTCGAGGAAGACACCCTTTCAATTGAAGAGATCATCAAAGGTCTTCGATCCGGGATGAAATCCGGGACGATCACGCCGATCATTTACGCGGCGGTTGAACCTGGCATTGCGGTAGCCCCGATATTGGAATTGATGGGCTCGCTTTTGCCTTCTCCTTCTGAATTCGGACCATTCGAAGCAGTCAACAGCAGCGCTGAGAGTGAGAGCCACGAAGTCAGCGACGCCTCCCCCTTGACCGCGTTCATTTTCAAAACCCGTGAAGATACCTATGGCAAGACCAGCTTCATCCGCGTCTTTGGCGGCGTCTTGGATTCAGATAATCGCATCTGGAATGTCAATCAAGAAGAAGAAGCCCGCATCGGCACCTTGCAGGTCGCCTGCGGAAAAGAGCTTACGCCTGTCAGCAAGCTGCACAGCGGCGACATTGGTACAGTCACAAAACTGGGTGATGCGAACACCAATAACACCTTGTGCGATCGCGGTCATACCCTGCAGATGGCCCCGATTGAGCAGCCTTCCCCTATCTCTTCAGTTTCAGTCCATCCTGTGTCACAGAGTGATGTGGCAAAATTGAGCCAATCACTTCACCGGCTGATCTCCGAAGACTTAACTTTGACCTGGCACATCGAGAGGGCAACGCGCGAGACCATTCTCTCCGGTATGGGTACCACCCATCTGAGCATCGCTGTCAAAAAGATCGAGTCGAAATTCGGCGTCCACCTCACCACGACTACGCCTAAAGTGCCATTCCGCGAAACCATTACCAAGTCAAATTCATCCGAATACACGCACAAGAAGCAGTCGGGTGGTGCCGGCCAGTATGCTCGTGTCTTTTTACGAGTCGATTCACTAGATGATGATGCCGAGTTTGAATTCACTTCGGAAATCGTTGGTGGTTCCATTTCCGCACCGTTCATTACCGCGACCGAGAAGGGCTGCCGCCAAGCTCTAGAAAGCGGCGCTTTAGCAGGCTTCCCTGTTGTTGGCGTCAAGGCTGTTGTTTATGACGGCAAGGAGCACCCGGTTGACTCCAAGGAAATCGCTTTCCAGACGGCGGGGCGTGAATGCTTCAAGAAAGCCGTCTTGGGCGCCGGGCCAGTACTGCTGGAGCCGATTTATGAAGTGTCGGTCACCGTCCCCTCAGACTACATGGGCGATATCCTGGGTGATATGAACAGCCGTCGAGCCAGGGTATTGGGGATGGATCAGGAAGCAACCAAGAGCATCGTCAAGTCAGAGGTGCCGTTGGCTGAGATGCAGACCTATGCAGCCGATTTGCGCTCAATGACTCAGGGCCGCGGTGTGTTCTCGATGACATTCCTGCGCTACGGCCGCGTGCCAAGCCATCTTCAAGATCAGATTGTGGAAGATGCTAAACGAGCCCAAGAAGAAGAGCATTAGCCGCCGCCGGCGAAACAGCCAATCAAAGAGGGCGTATCGGAATCGATACGCCCTTTTTCTTTTCCTGACCGAGACAGCTGGCTGGGCCTCACGCCGGCACTGCTATCCCGCCGGCCTGGCGAAACGACATCACGGCAGGGCAAGATGCAGCGCGGTCACAGCATCTGCAGCGGTGCCAGGGACCGCAAGTCGCTGGCCATCTGCCGGGTCGTACATGCCCACCAATAGGCTGTAGTCGGAGGCAGGGGCACTGGGGTCAATGTCAAAACTGTGCCGATCCCGAATGAGTAAACCAATGGGCCACTCATTGGTGAAAAAGGTTCCCCCCACTGGAGGCCCATCATGCTGCCCCCAAAGCGGCGTGCCAGTGCCGGGATTCATCGGTCCGACCAACTGGACAAATACGGTATAGGAAGTTGCTGTGGGCGCCTTTAGGCGCCAGTACAGATCCACCACTACGCTGTCACCCGGCTTTGGATTATTCGGATTTATCTCAAAGCCTACCAACTCTATCACCTCTGTCACCTCTCCCAGCTCAGCATATAGGGCGTTCTCAATGTCGCTTTCTCGCCACAGAGGGTCTGATCCAGCGACCACAAATGCTGCGACTGACTCGCCGGCGCTGGTGACATCATAGCTGCCGATTGGGGTTGCCTGGGTAACCTGGAACAATAATTCTCGCCGGCTGACTCCGAACTCGGACCTGGCGGAAAGCCGGGGCGCTGCCATCAGCAGCCCACTCTGATGGGTAATTGAAAA
>JAHEEY010000501.1 GCA_024640485.1 Chloroflexota bacterium
AGAAGATCGTGGTCACGTTGGCGATTTCATTTTGTGCCGACTGGCTCAGCCGCTCCACCACCCCAGCCTCTCTCAGCAGATTACCAAACATCAAGGTGGCGATCAACGGGGAGGCAACCGGGGCGATCAGAGAAACGATGATGGTGACTACGATGGGAAACAGCACTCTTGTTGTTTTTGAGATCACCCGCTCGGAGTACGGCATCCGCACCTTTCGTTCAGCCTCACTGGTGAGCAGCCGCATCACCGGCGGCTGGATGATCGGCACCAACGACATATAACTGTAAGCTGCCACAGCAATTGGGCCCAGCAGATGGGGCGCCAGCTTGGTCGACACGTAGATCGCCGTGGGGCCGTCTATGGCGCCGATAATGCCCACAGAAGCCGCTTCATTCAGGTCGAACCCCAGCGTCAATGCCAGCATCAGGGCGCCGAAAATACCGAACTGCCCGGCGGCGCCCAGCAAAGCCATCTTGGGGTTTTCCAGCAGCGGCCCGAAATCGGTCATCGCCCCCACGCCGATGAAGATGAGCAGCGGAAACAGCTCTGTTTCAATGCCAGCTTTGTACATGATGCCCAGCAGTCCGTGAGCCTCAACAATGCCGGTCAACGGCAGGTTCGTCAGGATGGCGCCAAAGCCGATGGGAATGAGCAGAACCGGCTCATAATCTTTGGCCACACCCAGGTAGATGAGCAGCCCGCCGGCAGCCATCATGATGACCATCTTCCAGGTAAGAAGTGTCGGTGCCTGAAGCAGGTCCAGCAAGGTATCTATATTGATCATCGATGCCCTCTAAGGTCAGGTTGTCAGGAATTGCATACAGTGTTGAGTATAGGTCCAGGAAAGATCAGGCAAAGGCAAACAGCAAATCCCCATGGCCGACTGATTGGCCTGCGGACACCGCCACCTCCGAGATCTCACCATCTCGGGGAGCGCGAATCGCGTTCTGCATCTTCATCGCTTCCAACATGCAGAGCACCTGGTCCTTGGACACCTTGTCACCCACATTTACCAGGATATTGATGATAATGCCAGGCATGGGCGCGGTCACTCCGCTCACATTTGAAGCGGCCTGGCTGGAGGCCTGCGGCTGGACAACACGTTTTGGCACCACGACCGCAGGACGGGCCGCACTGGTCGCCGCCGGCACCGCTGGATCGGCGGCAGTTTCCACTTGATAGCTGGTTCCGTTTACGACTACCGTCATGGGCGACGCGGTCAGATCCGCGACCTCAACCAGGTAGGGGTTGCCGTTTACAATGATTTGAACCTTGTGCTCTGTTCCCATAATCAACCATTTCCCCTTGATGTTGACTTGAATTGCGCTGCGCGTGCCGATTGTCCCGCAGCCCACCATCCACCCCGCCCGGCTGTCAATGTTTCCCCCAGAGAGGCCCGGCCTTTTGCCTGCTTATGGCGAAAATAGGCCAGGGCGACCCCAATTGCAGCCGCGACTTCTTCATCCTGTAGGCCTTCGGCATCCGCCTCAGCGGCTGGGGCAGCTGCCGAAGGTGCGACAACCGCTGATTGTTTCGGCCGAAACCCTCGCTCCAGCAGAATCATGGTCAGGATGAGTATCCCCAGGGCGGCAAAGGTCAGTCCCATACCCAGGAAACTAATCTCCAATCCTTGAATTAGCAGGTCAGACATGTTGACTCCTTTCCCATGCTACACGGGCATGATCCCGTGCTTTTTAGCCGGCAGCGAAACTTGTTTATCACGAAGCAGCTCCAGCGCCCCGATCAGCCGGGGGCGTGTCTCTGAAGGCAGCAAGATGTCATCAATATGGCCGCTGGCGGCTGGGGTGTAGGGTCGGGAGAACTTCTCCCGAAATTCAGCCGTGATTTTGGCATGCTCTGCTTCTGGGTCTGCTACATCTTTCAGATGTTTGCGGTAAAGGATATTCACCGCGCCTTCAGCCCCCATCACCGCGATCTCTGCCGTAGGCCAGGCAAACACCAGATCGGTGCGGATGTACTTACTGCTCATGACAATGTAGGCGCCGCCGTACGCTTTGCGGGTGACCACGGCCAGTTTTGGCACCGTCGCTTCGGAGTAAGCGTAGACGATTTTGGCGCCATGCCGGATGATACCGCCGTGTTCCTGCATCAATCCCGGCATGAAACCGGGCGAGTCAATGAAGGTGACGATGGGGATATTGAAGGCGTCACAAATCCGGATGAAACGGGAGATTTTGTCAGAGGCGTTGATGTCGATGACCCCAGCCATCACTTCCGGCTGCTGGGCCACAATGCCCACAGCCTGTCCGTGAAGCCGTGCAAAACCGACAATGGCGTTTTGAGCGTATCCCTGATGCACTTCCAGAAAGCTGCCATGATCAAATATATGGTGGATCACCCGCCGCATGTCGTATGCGAGGCCGGGATCGGTGGGCACAATGCTGTTTAACTCGCTGTCCATGCGCCAGGGATCGTCGGTTGGCTTGACGGAGGGCGGGGGCTCGGCATTATTAGAGGGCAGGTAGCTGAGCAGCTGCCGGGTTAAAGCCAGGGCGGCCTCTTCATCAGCCGCGGCAAAATGAGCCACACCGCTCACGGTGCTGTGGGTATCCGCCCCCCCCAATGTCTCCAGATCGACTTCCTCTTGGGTGACTGTTTTTATCACCTGGGGGCCAGTGATGAACATATGGCTGGTCCCCTGGGTCATAATCACAAAATCAGTTAGTGCCGGTGAATAGACAGAGCCGCCGGCACAGGGTCCCAACATGACGCTGATCTGCGGGATCACCCCGCTGGCCTGGGTGTTGCGCCAAAAGAGCTCGGCATATGCCGCCAGGCTGTACACGCCTTCCTGTATCCGGGCGCCGACGGAATCATTGAGGCCCACAAACGGAACCCCGGCCTGCAGTGCCAGATCCATTGCCTTAGCAACTTTCTGACCCTGCACTTCCGAAAACGATCCTCCCAATACGGTGAAATCTTGGGCAAAAAGGCATATTGTCCGGCCGTTGATTTTGCCGAACCCGGTGACGACGCTATCACCTGAGAATCTGTTTTCATCCATGCCGAAATCATGATGGCGATGCGTCATATAGCCATCTATTTCTTGAAAACTGCCTTCGTCCAGCAAGCGTTCGATCCGTTCTCTGGCGGTCAGTTTTCCCTTGGCATGTTGGGCTTCTATCCGTTTAAGGCCGCCCCCCTGTTTCATCTTCTCTCGCTGCTGACGCAGCTCCTTGGCCAACTCCTGGTGTCCAGAATCGTCATGGTGACCGTTGTCCTGCATATTCCCATCCAAACTCATTGTGTTCTCCAATTACCAGTAGGAACTCAGATTACACGATATTGTCCATCTCCAAACCGTACCGGCTATTATATGCCACATTGCCGCTCAGAACATCACAGTTCGCGGCTGAGCGTCCAGCCGGAAACGCCCGCGGTCATTATGGTTATAGCGTTATTCGAGCCGCTCAGATAGACTTGCCAGGGGGTTTCCACAGCCGAATGATCCGAAGCACGGCTAAA
>JAHEEY010000502.1 GCA_024640485.1 Chloroflexota bacterium
GGGCAAGGTGATCTTGATTTTCTTCGGCTACACCTCCTGCCCCGACGTCTGCCCGGTGACTCTGAGCATCGCCAAACAGGTGCTGGAAGGGCTGGGAGATGACGCTTCCGGGGTAGAGTTCCTGTTCATCACCGTGGATCCGGAGCGGGATACGGCGGCGGTGATGGCCCGGCACACGGCGGCGTTCCATCCGGGGATCACCGGATTGGTGGGCAGCCCGGAGGCGCTGGCGGCGGCGCGGGAAGGGTGGGGAATTTTCGCGGAGAAAGAGCCGCTGCCCGATTCAGCCAGCGGCTATGCCGTCAGCCACACCGCCCGCCAGTTTCTGGTAGACAAAGAGGGGCGGCTGCGGCTGAGCTATGCCCATGCCACCCTGGCGGAGCCGATCATTGAAGATATCGAACATCTATTGAAGGAGTAAGGGCTTATATGGCAACGAACTACTGCGGCAGCTGCGGCGCCGCTCTGGAAAGCGATGACCGCTTCTGCAAAGGATGCGGCACAGCGGTGGGCGGGCCGGCAGCGGCTGCCCCCAAGCGCCAGCGAGCGGCGCGGCGGCAGCGTGGAGACAACAAAGTAATTTATATCCTGATGGCTGCCGGGGTGATCCTGATCGCCGGCGCCATGATGTGGATGCTGCTGTCGCGCACTCCGGAAGAGGTAGCCAACAGCGAGCTGCCTTACCCCAGCGTGGCCCGGATCAGCCCCAGCGACGCGCTGGATCGGCTGCAGGCGGGTGAGGCGGTGATGGTCGATGTGCGCTCCGAAGGACAGTATGAAGAGAGCCATGTAGAAGGGGCGATTTCGCTGCCTCTGGGATTTATACAGGCGCGGCACGCGGGACTGCCGCAGGGGGTGGATTTAATCTTATACTGCACCTGACCGGCGGAAGAATCGAGCGCCCGTGGGGCGTCAATACTAATCGATCTCGGTCATGAGCGGGTTTTTGCCCTGGACGGTGGATTTGCGGCTTGGGTCAACGGGTCCTATCCGGTGGCGGTCGGCCCGTAGCATCTCCTGGTTCAGCGGCGTGGACGGTTGTTGAGCGAAAGGGGGCAGCTAATGACAAATAGAAAGGGATGGTTGCTGCTGCTGATGATGGCGGCGCTGCTGCTTGCCGCCTGCAGCCGGCCGGAGCTCCAGGCTGAAGAGCCGTGGGCCAGGCCGGCGGCGGTGGGGGCCAACAGCGCCGCCTATCTGATCCTGAGGAATCGGGGCAAGAGCGCGGTGACCCTGGTAGGTGTTTCCAGCAGCGCGGCGACGGCTGAGCTGCACCGCACCGTGATGAAAGCGGAAGGGGTGATGGGGATGGAGCCGGCAGGCGTCATCGAAATCGGCCCAGGGGAAGAGGTGCGCTTTGAGCCCGGCGGGCTGCATGTGATGCTGATCGGCGTGGGGCAGCCGCTGGCGGAAGGTGAAATCGTCGAGATCACCTTTGAGTTTGACGACGGGCAAGAGCTGCTGGTGGACGCTGTGGTGCGCCAGCCATAATGATATGGGGAGCCGAGAGATGAAAGGAAAGCGAATTGTATGGGGGTTAGCATGGGCATTGGCGCTGCTGCTGTTGGCTGCCGGCTGCGGCGAGCGGCAGAGCCAGCAGGAAAGCAGCGGCGAGGTCACCATTACCCTGGAAGCGCAGTCGCTGGCGGTGGGGCCGACGACATTGGTGATCACCTTGACCGACAAGAACGGCGATCCGGTGGATGACGCGGTGCTGTCGGTCCGGGGAGATATGGCCCATGCCGGGATGATGCCGGTGCTGGCAGATGGCAAGGGTGATGGCGCCGGTGGGGTGTACACCGTCCCGTTCGACTGGACCATGGGCGGTGATTGGATTGTGACTGTGGAAGCGGCGCTGGCTGACGGCAGCAATGCCAAACAGGAGTTTGACCTCACTGTCGAAGGGTAGGCGGCGGGTACAGGAGGGGGCGCATGGCTTCCGCAGCGAAGGCAGGTAAGGGGACGGGGATCGATATCCTGCGGCTGCCGCTCATCGGGCGGCTGCTGCGCTGGCGGCGGGGGCGGCTGGCGATGCAGCTGCTGCTGCTGGCGGCGGCGGCGCTGATGGTCTATGACGGCCTCAGCGGGCCGCAGCTGGCCCCGCAGAATTTGGCCGGGGTGGTCACCTGGGTGCAGTACCGCGGCTTGCTGATGCTGTCGCTGCTGCTGTGCGGCAACCTGTTCTGCATGGCCTGTCCCTTCGCGCTGCTCCGCTCCCTGGGCGGGCGGTTCGTTGAGCGTGGGCGGCGCTGGCCCAAACGGCTGCGCTCCAAATGGGTGGCGATGGCGGTGCTGATCCTGTTCTTCTTCCTGTATGAATGGCTGGATTTGTGGGCCAGCCCCTGGATGACGGCGTGGCTGATCCTGATCTACTTCGCCGCGGCGTTTATCTTGGAGGCGGCGTTCAGCGGCTCCCCCTTCTGCAAATACGTCTGTCCAATGGGCAGCTTCAATTTCGCCGGCAGTATGATCTCACCAACCCAGATTGGGGTGGGCGATCGTGATACCTGCGTCAGCTGCCAGGGGAAGCCGTGCATCAACGGCGACGGCAGGACGCTGGGATGCGGCACCTCGCTTTTCCCACCGCAGATCAGCAGCAATATGGACTGCGTACTGTGCCTGGACTGCGCCCGGGCCTGCCCCCATGACAATGTGGTCTGGCGGGTTCGGAATCCGCTGGCGGAGCTGAGCCAGCCGGCCCGCTGGCCCCGGCGGTGGGACGCCAGCCTGCTGCTGGCGCTGATCGCCTTCGCCGGGGTGAGCAACGCCTTCGGCATGGTGCCGCCGTTCTACCGGCTGGAAGAGTGGCTGTGGGGCGTTACCGGTATCCGCAGCGAGGGGCTGCTGCTGGGGCTGATCTTCGGGGCTCTGAATGTGGCCGTGCCGCTGGTTCTGATCCTGGCGGCGGCGTGGGGCAGCCGGCGGCTGTCGGGGGCGGATATGAGCCTGCGGGCCAACGTCAGCGGCTATGCCCCGGCGCTGGTGCCGGTGAGCTTCGCTATCTGGCTGGCCCATTACGGCTTCCACTTCGCCTCCGGGGCGTTGGGGATCATCCCGGTGACCCAGTTCTTCCTCAATGACCACGGCATCAGCTGGCTGGGGGCGGCGCCGCGCTGGGACATGGGCCAGCTAATGCCGATGGCGTACATGCTGCCGATTCAGCTGCTGATCGTGCTGACCGGCGTGTGGGCCTCAAATAAGGTAATCGACCGGGCGGCGCTTCCGGCTGGGGTGAGCCACCGGGGGCGGCTGGCTGCCGGGCTGCCCTGGCTGGCGCTGGTGCTGCTGCTGGCGGCTGCGGCGATGGTCATCTTCACTCTGCCCATGGAGATGCGGGGAGCGTTCCCAGCTGCCGAGCTGCGTGCCCTACCGGAAGAAGTTCATCCGGGACAAATGATGTCCATGTTGTCAGCGCCGTGGGTGTACCCGCCGCTGGGAT
Organism: Chloroflexota bacterium; assembly: GCA_024640485.1. GTDB lineage: Bacteria > Chloroflexota > Anaerolineae > Promineifilales > Promineifilaceae > JAHEEY01. The sequence continues at coordinate 3,440 of JAHEEY010000502.1, forward strand.
GGCCAAAATGAACGCGGTACATCCCTCTTTCTTCATCACTGACTCC
>JAHEEY010000092.1 GCA_024640485.1 Chloroflexota bacterium
CAACCTCCTCACCCCTGAGATGTGGCTTGATGCGGCTGACACGGGCCTGGTACCCGGCATGCGCATCTTCCTGACGAGAACACCTCCCGACACAGGGTTTATTCAGCTCCTTCTTGATGAGGCCGAAGCAACCATTACTGAACGAGAACTCTTTCAGTTGGGCAGTCTGCAAGTCTCGGCAAGAACAACCGCGCACGTTGATTTCATAGTCTTGGGCCAAGACGGGACGGTGTTGGGTGTTTCTGACAAATTCTTTATCCCGGCGGCGAAGGTCTCGGAACCATTTGATCTCGACCGGATCCCAGGGATGTACGGGCCTGAATTTAAGTCTGCTCTTACCGATGCCGACGGCCCACTGCAGTTGGCGTTGGCCGGAACCGCTGACCCCGACAGCCTGATCGTCGATTACGAACCCGACGAGAGCGTGCTTCTAATTATCCCTGTGTTCGCCGAAGCTGATCGGACTGGGCCGGTACTCGGTGTGGTCATCGCCAACGTCTCATCGCTGCCTACCCAGAGTGACATTTCGGCCCACATCTTGAAAGCGGTCGGCAAAACCGCGCTGCTCTTTCTGTTGGGGGCCGCGCTGCTTGGCGCGATTTTCGGCACCCTGACCGCCAGCGGCATGGTAAACCGATTCAAGAAACTGGCCGGGGCAGCTCAATCATGGAGCCAGGGAGATTTCTCGGAGTTCATCGATGACCCTTCAAAGGACGAGATCGGGCAGCTCTCCGGGCAGCTGAATGGTATGGCCAGACAGCTCCATGAGCTTCTCCAGCAAAGGCAGGAGCTGGCGGTTGCGGAAGAACGAAATCGATTGGCCCGCGAGCTGCATGACAGTGCCAAGCAGCAAGCGTTCGCCGCCGCTGCCCAGCTGGGCGCCGCAGAGGCATTGCTAGAACACCAGCCTGAAGAAGCGCGTTCCCATCTGCATGAGGCAGGCAAATTGATAGACGAAGTTCGCCAGGAGCTTACCGGCCTTATCCTGGAACTGCGCCCGTTCGATCTAGGCAATGGCGGGCTAGCCTCTACCATCCAGGAATATGCCGTAGATTGGGCCCACCAGAGCGGGATAGCGGTTGATGTGAACATCTCTGGACAGTTCGAACTCGGATTGGAGATGGAAAAGACGTTGTTTCGCATCACTCAAGAAGCGCTGGCCAATATTGCCCGGCACAGCCAGGCACAGAATACGCGCATAGATCTTCAGCAGAATCAAGGAACCATCCACCTCACCGTTACCGACGATGGGCAAGGATTTGACGTCAATAATGGTGGCGCTGGTTTCGGGCTGCGAACCATGCAAGAGCGCGCCAATCAAATTGGCGGCAGTTTACTGATCAGCAGTCAAGCGGGCAGCGGCACGCAGATATCTGTGACCTGCGCGCTGGAGAGCGGCGAGGAATTGGTGAAGAGCTCGCAATAACAGGGCGCCGCCATCGCAAAGTGTTTACATAATTAGGAGCCTCCGATGACAGATCCAATCACTGTTCTTCTGGTCGACGACCACGAAGTAGTACGCAAAGGGGTCCACGCCTATCTGGACGCGCAGCCCCAATTTAGCGTCGTGGGAGAAGCAGGTCTTGGGGCGCAGGCTGTCCAGCTGGCGGAAGAGCTTGTCCCAGACGTTGTCTTGATGGATCTGGTGATGCCGGGCATGGACGGCGTGGAAGCTACCCGTAGGGTGAAAGATGTCAGCCCTCGCTCGCAGATCGTCGTCCTCACCTCCTATCATCAGGATGAACACATCTTTCCAGCCCTGCAAGCCGGCGCTATTTCTTATATGCTCAAAGATGTGAAGATGGAAGAGCTGGCCCGAGCGGTCAGCCGGGCGGCACGCGGCGAAGCGACACTCCATCCCAGAGTCGCCAAGCGGGTGCTCGAGGAAATGCACGCCCGTGATCACAATCTCAACCCATTCACAGAGCTGACCGCACGGGAAATGGAGGTGCTGCAGCTCATCGCCAACGGGCTGACAAACAGCAAGATCGCGGAGCAGCTGGTAATCAGCTTGAACACGGTGAAAGGGCATGTCAGCAACATTCTCAGCAAGCTGCATCTGGCCGATCGCACTGAAGCTGCCGTCTATGCCTGGCGTGAAGGCATTGTCCATCGCAATACACCGGTGTAGAAACCGCCGGCTGTTCACAGTGCCGCCCTAGTTTCTGTTCGCAATACCCTTTCCCCTTGCCAGCAGCCGATAGCCTGTTGTCCCCCAGGCTGCAGAGGCACCTTCCCCCTGCCCACCGACCTGGTTCTGCCAATCACGATAACAATAACAGCGTACCCCTCGCCAGCAGGGTGCAAGACGATTCTAAGGGATCGTGTATGACTCACCCCAGTCCCTTATGCTATTGATGGTACCCAGCGCGAATTGAGCGAAAGCCGCCAGCTTCATCCAAACACTCCCCGGCGCTGATACTTTTTACCGGTGATCGGCATGCCACAATCGCGTAAAGTCGGGTGGATGCCAGCTTTCAAGTTCAGGTTGGCTTGTCTAGCGCGGTTCTTGGCAGTTGGGCAAACGATGCCGATGCCCCAGGAGCCAAAGCACAGTGGATCAGCTGGCCCTATAGAGGGTTGAGTCATGAATTACACACAGTTAGTAGAAAAGTCTTGGCAGTATGTCCGCAAATACCGGGCGCTCTGGCTCTTTGGGATCTTCGTCGCTCTGACTACGTCATCCTGGGGAACGGGAACTCTTTACGGCCTGAATGATGAGAGCCGTCAGAATTGGTTTTACGTCGAATTATCTCCAGGGGAAGAATTCTCTGAATCGATGGAAAGAGCCGTGGCGCGGGAATCAAGAGAGTTGGAAAGAGCGATCCGGGAAGCTAATGCTGGCCTGGAAAAGGCAGCTGAGGAACTCCTGCAGATCGAAATCGAAGCGAACATCTTGCCTCTCTTCATCGGCATTGCTGTCACTCTGATCACAGCCTATCTCGTCAGCCGGGTGATAGGCTACCTCGGCAGGACCGCCTTAATAAAGATGGTCGATGATTACGAAAAGACGGCCAAACAAAGCAGCGTCCGGCAGGGATTCCGCTTGGGCTGGTCTCGGGCAAGCTGGCGTCTATTCGTGATTGACCTCTTGATCACCATTCCGCTGATAATCCTGGGCTTGGGGGTGATGGCCCTGTTCGCGCTGATCATCATGCCTCAGTTCGCGCTGATCGGCGAAAACGCTGTGGCTGGCTTCGCCGCGCTGACCCTCACCGGCAGCCTTTTCCTGGTGTTCATCTTCATCGCGGTGATGGTAGCGGCGGGGCTGTCGATGGCCATGCCGCTGGTCCGCCGGTCATGTGTCATTGAGAATCTAGGGGTGGTGCCATCCATGCGCAGAGGGGCTGCTTTGGTAAAGACCCAGTTCCAAAGCGTCAAGGGGTCGTGGCTGATCGCGGTGGGCGTGCGAGTGGCCTACCCGCTTGTTGTCGCCCCAATCATCCTGCTGTTGGCAGCCGTCGGCATCCTGTTGGGCGGCTTGGCGGCGCTGCTAGTTGGCGGGATAGGCTACCTGTTGGGAGCTGCCAACTTCCTGATCTCGGCATCGGTTGTTGGCGCCCTGATAGTACTTTTTGTCTTGATAAGCGGCGTGGCGCTTCTGGGAGGGCTGGTCGAAACCTTCCTTTCCGCGTTGTGGACTCTGACCTACCGGGAATTACGGGGATTAGCTCCCCAAGAGAAAGCATCGAAATCAGCTGCCATGCCTGGCGAAGCAGCCATGAAACCGGCGGTAACTTCCTGATTCGCATGGGGCGGTCTTCAAGTAGGACCGCCACAATTTGCCCATCCTTTAAGGTCCCCAGACTTAGCGTTCAAGGGATATTGCCAACCGAGGATTCCACCAGATGAATCGAACCGCTCGAGACTCAAGGACAGCCCTTCCAAGCCGTAGCGTGCTTGATCGATCTATCGTATTGGTTGGATGGGCAGGCATCCCCCAGGATTTTCCCAGTCCAAAGTGGAATATTCTGGCACAACGGCCGAAGGAGAATTCCACTTAAAGCGAACGGGGTGGGCGATTCTAATGGTGGTGGCCATCGCTTCAACCGCGGGCAAGGCTGCCCTCACCGGGCCGACGACCAGACGTTGGGGAGAGATCGCAGTGATCAAGGGGTCTCTGCTGGCCGGCTCCGTTGGCTTCATCGTCCTGGTCTGGGCAAACAGCTACCCCACAATCCTGTTGGCCACCGGCTTCTTCATCTTGTCCAAGACATTGCTGCGGCCGGCAGCCTTCTCGTTGATTTCGAAGCAGTCGACTTTGGGACAGGGTACCGCCATGGGGCTGAGCAACTCGTTTATGAGCCTGGGACGCATTGCCGGGCCTATTTGGGCCGGCTACATCTTCGTGGTCAATATCAACTACCCTTACCTGAGCGGATCAGCGCTGATGTTTATCGCATTTCTCTTGAGCCTGGCCTGGATGAAAAGTGAGGCATCAGAAACCAGTGAGATCCAATCTCAGCCAGCCACCGATTAATCCAGCCAGCGCCCATACAGATCTACAACCCAAGCAGCCCCTTCGGTGTTCGTCACCGCAGAGGTTACTCTTCTGGGACCAGCGAGTAATCACCCGCTTCCACATCTGGGCCGTAATGGTAAACATTGGGGTAGGGAATGTAGTTGCTGACCACGTATTCGGAGATCATCTCCTGACCGCTGGCATTGTATACAATGCGCTGCACGGTGACGTCTGCCCCATCTGTGGCCCAATCGATCTGAACGACCTCTCCGGACGCCAACTTGTCATCAAATTCCCAGACATCTTCGTCTGGCGACAGCGGCGCAGGCACCACGTTTTCGAAGACGGGGCCCTCTTTAACAACTGTCCTGCCCATACTGGTGCTGTAGAATTTGAAGGTCAGGGCCTCATTTTCCTCATTGTAGTAATTCTCGATCAGCAGATGATGCGGGGTGTTGTTGATGAAACGGAGATCTACAATGGGCGAGTAGACGGTGGCATCCATGCCGGGCCCTTCGCCGTCATTGTAATAACCCAGCATATAGCCATGCTCCCATCTCTCTGTGATCGGGAAGCCGGACCAGAACGCTGTCTGGAATATGGTGGTGCTGACCTGGCAGACACCGCCGCCGATTCCACGGATTGTCCGCCCGCCAACGATGATCAGCCCTTCTTCATAGCCGTCATCTTCGGTTACAGTGCCCAAATAGCGGTTAAAGGAAAATTCTTCTCCAGGGGCGACCACGATTCCGTAGAAGTTTGCCGCGGCCCGGGCGATATTATGCTTGCGGGCGTCGGTAGACCCATAGAACCAGGTGGTGGTCTCGGTGATAAGCTCGGTAATACCCAACTCAGCCGCGGTAGCCTCAGAGTTGACCACCGGCACGATTTCCTCTAGCACCAGCGGTACCGATCGATTCGGCTTGCCGGCTTGCCCCAGGAAACCCGCCATGGTCGCATCTACATCCAGGGCGCGGCCGTTAATGTGGGGGGCAACCAGCACCAGCTCTCGGGTATCATCGTTGAAGTAATAGCGGGCATTTACCGGTTCCTGATAAATCTGGTCGCCGAACTGATCCAGCCAGTGACGCACGCCATTCTCGTCCAGGAATACCTGGTGATGAACGGTGCCATCAGCATCGGTGACATAGTCCACCCGCAGCCAGGCCAACATCTCGGCTTCAGTCAAAGTGACCCGGTCGACATCCAGATCGTTCAGCGGCTGCTGCAGGTAAAATGCGATCGGCCCACCCTCGACCAGCTGCTCGATTTGAGCCGCCCGGTCGCCCTCATCGAAGACCGACGGGGGGACCTCCTGGAACAGCATTTCCAGCTTCGCCTGTTTGAAATCAAGCATCGGTGAAACGAGACGGCTGCGCAGTTCGGCCACATCCAGCCGGCGCCCGGGCTGTCCGGGAAGATAGTCGACTGGCTGGGCGTCCATTACAATCGCGGCGTTGACCGCCGGCTGATAGACCTCTGCCGCCAGCGTATTCAGCGCCTTGTCCAGCTTCCCCTGATCAAAGACCACCACCGGAGTAACGGCTAAGCCATAATACCAGGCGTCAAACATCTGGCGAATTTGGGTCAGCGGCCCGCCGCTGCGTCCGACGCCCATTGCCGCTGCCGCCGTGGCTTCACCGTCAATGAACAGCCCTAACTCAGATGGGGGTAACTGCCACTCCTGTTGGGTGAGCGGGTCGACAAAAGTGATCGCTTCCGATTGTGCGTATGGGAACAGGCCGCCAACCGCCCCCTCCACTTCCTCAGGGCTCATTTGGCTCAGATCAACGCCCCAGGCGTACACGCCGGTGAACACGTGGCCATTATGCCGGCTCTGGTAGGAGGCCACAGTGAAAGCAAGAAGCAGGGTTATACCCACGATCGCTGTCAGCGGTGCGGCTAGGAAGAAACTGAGTTTTCGGCTGAAACTGCTGCCGGTTGGAGGAATGTAAGTTGCTTGCATGTTATTTCTCTGAATGAAGCCAAATTATAGCATATGCCTGAATGAGCCTTCATCCCGCTAACCATCGATTCAGCTACGCCCCACCCTCGACTTCAAGCGGTTGGTCAGTTTCAACCGGATGGGCGTCCGCCCAGACCGCAAAGAACTCGTCAACAAATAAACGGGTAAACCGGGGATCATGCACGATCAAGATATTCTCATCGTTGCTGTCATCTGCGCTGCTGGAAAAATTGTATGATCCAAAAATGACCGTTTCCCGGTCAACGATAATCACCTTGTGATGCATGATCCGCGGATTGCCATCTTGAACGACCTGCAGGTTTGGGAGGCCGGCGTCGCGCATGATCGGATAGTAGCTGAACATGGTCTCCGAGCCGCTGGTCTCAAATACCCCTTTGACCGCAACGCCGTCAGCGGCCAAATCGAGCATGGTGTCGCCGATAGTATCCAGGGTAAACGAAAAGGCCATGAACAGGATCTCTCGGTCGGCACCGGAGATGGTCTGGGAAATGATTGGCCCAAGTTCAATCTCCGGCCCGAAGTAATTCTCGACCAGGACCCCCTGGATACTCAACGTTTCATGGGGTGTATTCCTAGGTGAACGAGGGCCGAACTGCTTATCTGTATACATCTCATCCATCTCGGTCAGATAATTCTGCGCCAGCCGTGGCGAGTCAATACGCACCAGATTGTTGTTGTTGCAGTACACCCCATTGCTGGTGTAATTCATCGATCCCACCCACAGATAACGGCCGTCAATGACGATGAACTTATCGTGCATCAACGCGGAGCGCTCATCCTCGACAATCGTGATCCCTTTGTTCCTCAGCTGGGAAATGCCGGGCAGCTGTGCGTTGTCGCTGTCTGTCACCACACGCACGTTGACACCTTGTTTGGCCACCTCAATCAGTGCATCCAGTACCGGCTGAGCATCCAGATCAAAGGCAGCCACATCTACCTGCCGGTCAGCTTGACGGATATCTTCGGCAATCGTCTCATCTAACCCGCCAACCCTCAGAGCTTGATCGGCGCAGCGGGGATGGGTGAAGTAGATCTCGTACCATTCCTCTTGAACCCTAGGCTCATCGGTAAGAAACTGCTCCAGGCCCTCTAAGTTGATTTCTATGCCGAATGCTACTGACACAAACAATATTATTAGCGCGATGATCTTGGCAACATCCTTGCGGGCCACAGTTACTCCTCTTCTAAGCTGGCTTCCCAATCTTGCCGCAGCCAACCCATCAACCGGTGAAAAGCGCCCTCGCTGTCCATTGCCATCCGGCTGCGGCGAAACGACTCCAACTGGTTCCAGTGAACAAAAGAATCCTCCTGGTCGAGCAACTGGTCGACACGCTCGCCCAGCTGCCGGAAAGTGTCATCCAATTCAGCCCCTACGCTTGATCCCATCAATCGATTGGCCCGCTGCATCACCTCCCGCACGACCGCGACCCTGGCCTCAAGCAGCGGCAGGGCATCATCAGCAGCGAATCTAGCGGTTCGCTCGGCTGTTTCCTGCGCATGGGCCAATCCCCAGGCCAGCAGCTGCTGGAACTGGTCATCAGTCAGGTTATCCCGCAGGCTGCTGTCACTTACCAGTATTTCAGCTGTTTGCCGCAACCGGCGACGCACCAGAGCTGATTGAGTAGAAGGTGTGTTCATCTTCACCCCTTTGGTGAAACAACCGGCAGCATTACCCTACCGGATAATGCTGCCGTGATACACGTCGTTATGCGGGAGAAATTATAGGGAGGAATAACCGGCAGTTAACCCATTGAGAAACCAGGGACTTCCTCGGCATAGCCTCCAGCATCCACCAGATGATACGGCAGCCAGGCGACGCCGAACATGGTGATGGCGATATCCTTCTTAAAGGGGGTCACCTGAATTTCGCTAACATCTGCCGCAACTTCTGACCATTTGGCCCTGGTTTCGGCAAGTTCGTCCGCCATAGCAGTGGTCAGCTCGGTTAGCTCTTGCTTAAACGCGGCAATCGCTTCCACTGATTCTTCCACGTCCCCTTTCGCTTTCTCAGTCATACGCCGCTTGCTTAATGAGGATGAGACGCTGCGCCGGCGCTTGGAGAACAGGCTCAGCAAAGTCTCGGCGTGGGTGCCCAGTTCCTCGCGCTTACGATTGGAGAGTTCTGCTTCGTCCTGGCGAAGTTCGACCTCTTCACGGGTCAGGCGCTTTTCGATGGCGTCAATCTTGCGCTCGTAACTGGCCTCAACTTTATCAACCTCAATTTCCGCTTTCTCGGCGGCGGCGTCAGTACACATCCTTCGGAAGGCACCTTCGGAAACCTCCGGGCCGCCGTAAACTCCCAACTGCTCGTTGGCTTTCACCGTGACCTGCACCGTACGATAGAGCCAATCCACGAAATCGGTATTCACTTGGCGAAAGACGGCCGCGTCGGCAAGACCGGCGGTCAGCTCAGCGAAACGAGAGTCCGAGATAGGCTCCCGATCCATCGTCCGGGCTTCGATGGTGCCGATGAGATTCTCTTCCCAAGAGACCATGCCGCGGCTGTCTAGCTCGTGAACTATGGCCGTTCGAATGGTGTCATAATTGACATCGTACTTACGGTTCAAGAAACGGATTTGCGCCTGGGCCAGCAATACCGGCCGGTACAGCAGTTGATTAAGCGGTTGGGCATCTGCGGGGAGCGCCCGATTGTGCCGCTTAGAAGCTTCAGAAAAGGTTAGGTCGTTGGGCAGGAAGAACTCCGAAATTCGCGCCGGAACTGCCGGGCGTGTCCGAGATCCGATCTCGATTTCTTTCGGCTCATCTTCCTTAATTATGGGTGCCGGCACCGCCGGCGGCGATGCCGCGGCGGCGGCGGAACTCACCGGTTGGGAGATCGCCTGTCGAGGTACTGCCCCAGCCAGCTCATTCAAAGCCGGGATCTGCCGGCGGGTCATCGGTCCAGCCAGATAGTTCATCGCCCATCGGGTCTGGAACAGTTGGGGATGCTTCTCATGCACATTACGCAGCAGGAATACGCGGGAGCCCAGGGAAGATATCAGGTCATCATATTCACGCCGATCTAGGCCGCCGGTCATAGCTGATGAAAGGCCGTCCAGCAGCCGCTCCTTATCCTGCTCAGTGGCCAGTTTACCGACGAACCAGGTGCCGGCATTGGACAGCGCCTTGTAGTCGATATCAGCCGGGTTCTGCGCCGCCAGGACCATACCGACGCCAAACGCCCGCGCCTGCTTCAACATGCGCATCATCGGCTCCTTGGCCGGCGGGTTGCCAACTGGCGGAAGATACCCGGCGATTTCATCGAAGTAGACCAGGGCGCGCAGCGCGTCGGTACCCTGTTGGGCCCGCATCCAGCTCTCAATCGCCGAGTAGAGCAAGGTGACGAAGAACATGCGCTCAGTCTCGGGCAGATGGGCGATGTAGAAGATAACCTGGCGCGGCCTACCGCTTTCGTCATACATTAAACGAGCGACATCAAGCGGTTCACCTTCGATCCAGGTCTGAAAGGCCGGGGAAGCCAAGATGTTGTTCAGCGACATCGCCAACTCAAACCGGTCCCGTTCAGGGAAAAACCGATTGACGTCAAAGACGCCTAATTTCTCAAATGGCGGCGTTTGAGTCTGCATGATCAATTCGCCCAAATCCAAATCGATCCCTTGACTCCAGGCATGTTCAAAGATGTTGGCCAGCAGGATGTGCTCGCGGGAACGAACCGGATCGATGTCTTTGAGGCCGATCAACCCCAGCAAGGCGGTAACCGTTCCCGAGATCTTCTCCCGCAGCATCTCCTGGTTTTCAGCCCATGAGGTTTCAGGCGCAGCCAGCGTCGCCAGAATGCTCACCTGTAGGCCGGCCGTGGAACCAGGGGTGTAAATCGCGTACTGAGACTCTTCCTGAAGAGTACGAATGCGCTCTGGCAGAATGCCCCATTTTTCCAGCCCGCTCCGCCACAGTTCAGCCGTTTCCGCGGCGGCCTGTTCAACACTCTTTCCCTGGCGGCGAGCATCGCTGGCGCTGATCCAAGGTTGGAAATCGGAGGGAGCCAGATCCGGGAAATGCAGCAAGGCGTTGGTGATATCCCCTTTGGGATCGATCATCAGCGCCGGAATATTATTCAGGGCCGCCTCTTCCATCAGATCAATACACAAGCCGGTCTTGCCAGAGCCGGTCATCCCCACCACCACGGCGTGAGTTGTGAGGTCATCAGGATCATAAAGGATTGGCTGGTCACTGGTTTGCTGCGTTTGGGGATCGTGAATGCGCCCTAGATACATCTTTCCATGTGTTTCAATCATGTTCATCCTCCAGGCGACGAGTTTACATCAAACTCAATGTGATGGCACTATGGATGGAAAGCTCTCATCGGCACATAATTGGAGCAGCCTACTGTCGTTATGTCAATAAAACAGTTTGGCTCAGCGGCATCCACTGGATCTTGGCCACCAAGAGCACACCTCGATTGAGAGCGTTCGTGTGACTCAAGTATAGCAGAACTTCAGCGGCTTGCTTTCGTGTTATGTAAAACTAATCTGCTGAGATTAAGCGGTGGCGCGGGATTAGCGAGGAGATGGGATGGTCAGCTCGGGGGTCATAAATCGCGTCGGGAAAAGCTCCAAAGAGCCAGCAGGAGCAGCAGCGCCACATATCCCGCCGCGTACACGACCATCAAGCTGCTGGGCTGAGAACCCACCATGAACGGGGTGGCGGCGAAACTGCTGCTGGCAGTTTCCGGTTGGAACAAGAGAATCGCTTTCTTCCAGAGCACCTCGCTGGGCATCAGCAAACTGGAGGCAATACCGATGTCCACGGCAGTCTCGTTCTGCAGCAGTGAGCCGATCTGCTCCACCCAGCCGCCAACGAAGGCTACCCCGTAAAGCATGAATGCCAGCACCCCATTGGCCAAAGAAGAGAGTCTGGTGCCTCCAGCGATGGTCAGTGACAGCACCACCTGCCCCTCCAACAAGATCAAGCCGATGCCGGACAGCATGTTGTCGGCGAGATGGCCAGACTGCCAGTAGACAATCAGCATGGTCGCTGCGGTCATCAGGACCGTATAGATCATCAGCATCAAACTGAATCCCAGCCATTTACCCAAGACGATCTCCCATCGTCGAATCGGCTTTGAAAGCAGCGTCTCAATGGTGTAGTTGTCTATTTCACTGGATATGGCCGTGACCGAAGTGAGTACTGCCATCATGATGATCAGGAAATTGTTGGCGTACAGTCCAGCCATCAACATCAAACTGGCCAGCATCTGCTGCCGGTCAGGATCATAATTCAGCTGATCCATGTCCGCCTGAATATCGCTGAATCCCAATCCAAAGACAGCTAGAAATAGGAACCCCATGATCAGCGCCACCCACAGGATGTGCCGCCTCCGGGTCTCGTGAATCGTCAATTGAGCGATAATCAGCGTCGTCATCATTAAATGTCATCCATGGAAATGGAACGAATCGTCAATCGATTGAAGCAAGCGAGGATCAGCTTTGACCGGCTGCCGCCGGCGATAAAATTTCAAGGAAACGTTCTTCAAGAGATAAACGATGTGGGGTCAGTTCGTAGAGTGCGTGGCCCTGGCCGATGACCCACGCTGCCAGTTCAGGTATCTGCTCGCGGCCGGATAGAGACAGCTGAATGGTTCCACTAACCGATTCCAGGGTGCACCCGGGATCAAACAGCTTTAGACCGTCAACCAGCTGTGGTGTCGGCTGTCCTACCCGCAGGGTGATCCGGACAGTCCCCTGGCTGAGCTGTTCGAGATGGTCTGATCGCAGGATCCGCCCATCTCTGATGAAGGCTACTCGATCGCACGTTTTTTCGACCTCGCTGAGAAGATGTGAATTGAGAAAGACAGTGGTCCCCTGCTGGCGCAGCCGGTTGATGATATCTCT
>JAHEEY010000503.1 GCA_024640485.1 Chloroflexota bacterium
CGATATTGTCGTGGCTACCCCGCCCGGAAGAGACGGTGGCAGGATCCCGGATGTCATCCTGGCGGCTGCCCGGATAGCCGGCATCGACACCGTCTACACCCTGGGCGGCGCTCAAGCAGTGGCTGCCCTGGCTTTCGGCACCGAGAGCATCAAGCGAGTAGACAAGGTGGTTGGCGCCGGCAACATCTTCGTCACCCTGGCAAAACGGCAGGTCTACGGCATTGTGGGCATCGACGGGCTGTACGGCCCCACGGAAACGGTGGTGGTGGCCGACGACTCCGCCGACCCCGCCTGGGTCGCCGCCGATCTACTGGCCCAGGCGGAACATGATGTTTTGGCCTCGCCAATCATGTTCACGCCCTCGCGGAAGATGGCTGAAGCGGTGCAGGTGGAGGTTGCCCGGCAGATGGAAGAATTGAGCCGGGCTGAAATCATCGCCGTTTCCCTTGCCGGACAGGGCGGGATCGTGCTGACTGCCGATCTGGATCAGGCGATTGCCCTTGCCGATGCCTATGCGCCGGAACATCTATGTATCGCCACAGAGAATCCGGGGCAGTGGGCCGGCAAGTTGGAGCATGCCGGCGGCCTGTTCATTGGGGAGCGTTCCTTTGAAGTGCTGGGCGACTACGTCGCCGGGCCCAGCCACGTGATGCCCACCGGCGGCACGGCCCGATTCGCGTCGCCTCTTTCGGCAGTGGACTTCGTGCGCATCACCAGCATCATCGAGCTGGATGACGCCACCTCCGCCCTGCTGAGCCCGGCGGCCGCCCTGATCGCCAATGCTGAAGGGCTGACCGCCCATGCCAACGCGGCGATCAAACGGACCAGGAAATAGCCCATCTGCGGCACCTTGTTGGGAGGATCGACTATGTCAAAAGCGCTGGTAAGGACCGATATCGCCGAGATGGATGCCTACACACCCATTGTCCCCTTTGAGGTTCTCTCCAAGCAGCTGGGGCGCGCTCCAGAGCAGATCACCAAGCTGGACGCCAACGAGAACCCTTACGGACCATCGCCGAAGGCGCTGGCGGCGCTCAAATCCGGCAGCTATTTCCACATTTATCCCGATCCGGAGTCGGGTATCTTGCGCGATGCCCTCAGCGCCTACACCGGCGTACCCAGGGAGTACCTGCTGGCAGGAATGGGTGCCGACGAGCTGATCGATCTGGTTCTGCGGGTCTTGATCGCCCCAGGAGACGGGGTGATCGACTGCCCCCCATCATTCGGCATGTACCCCTTCTCCACCGCGGTCAACGGCGGCAGCTACATCAAGGTGCCCCGCCGGGCAGATTTCAGCCTGGACCTGGATGGCATCGAAGCAGCCGCTGCTGCCAACCCCAATGCCAAACTGCTGTTCATCTGCTCGCCCAACAATCCAGACGGCAGCGTCATCAGCGACAGCGACCTGCGCCGCCTGCTGCAGCTGCCGCTGCTGCTGCTGTTGGACGAAGCGTACGTTGATTTCGCCGAGGCCGGCGGCCATGCCGGCCACCTCAGCTGGGTTCAGGATTACCCCAACCTGGCTGTTCTGCGGACCTTCAGCAAGCTGGCGGGTTTGGCCGGGCTCAGGGTAGGCTACGGGGCGTTTCCTGATTGGCTCATCGCCCACATGTGGAAGATCAAACAGCCGTATAATATCAATGTGGCCGCCTCGCTGGCCGCCACTGCCGCCCTGGACGACCGTGAATGGCTGGCCCAGAAGATAACCGCCATTGTGGCTGAGCGGCAGCGCATGGTATCGCTGCTGTCTGAATTCCCGTTTCTGACACCATTTCCCAGCCTCTCCAATTTCGTGCTGTTTCAGGTCAACGGCAGATCGGCGGGGGCGCTGAAAGAGGATCTGGCCCGGGAAGGGGTGCTGGTGCGGTATTTCAACAAACCAGGGGTCGACAACTGCATCCGGATCACCGCCGGCAGGCCCCAGGATACCGATGCCGTCATCGCCGCCCTGCGGAAGATCACCGCATCACCCTAAATCAAAGCCTCCGGCCCCAGGTTGGGAATAGTCTGCAATACGAGAAATCAATACGAAACGAAGTTAGCGAGGTGAAAGATGCGTCAGGCAGCCGTAGAACGACAGACGTCAGAAACAGACATTAAGGTCCAGCTTCAGCTGGATGGCAGCGGCAAGCACCAGATTGACACCGGCATCGGTTTTCTGGACCACATGCTGACCGCGGTGGCAGTCCACGGCCTGCTGGATCTGGCGGTGAAAGCCAGCGGTGACCTGCATATCGACAACCATCACACCATCGAGGATGTGGCCATTGTCCTGGGCCAGGCGCTGGACAGGGCACTGGCGGACCGCAAAGGGATCAACCGCATGGGCCACGCCTACGTGCCCATGGACGAAGCGCTGGGGTTTGTGGCCCTGGACTTCAGCGGGCGCCCCTACACCGTCTTCCAGGCGGAGTGGTCCACGCCGCAGATCGGCGGTTTCCCCACCGACCTGGTGCAGCATTTCTTTGAGACCCTCGCTGTTCACGGGCGGATCACCCTCCACGCCAGGGTGGAATACGGCCGAAACGATCACCACAAGGCCGAAGCGTTGTTCAAAGCGCTGGGCCGGGCCCTGCGCGTCGCCGTGGCCCTCGACCCCCGCCGCGATGATGTGGCCTCTACCAAAGGGACGCTGATCTAGAAAGACCAGGGAGAGAAACGCATGATAACCATGATCGACTACGGCGGCAGCAACCTGCGTTCCGCCCAGAAAGCGTTTGAATTCGCCGGCGGCAGGGTGCAGGTCAGCGATGATCCCGATCTGGTACGAAAGGCTGATAAGCTGGTATTGCCCGGCGTGGGCGCCTTCGGTGCCGGGATCAATGCGTTGAGAGGGCGATACCTGGATCAGGCGGCTCTGGAAGCGGTCAAACGCGGCGCTCTGCTGCTGGGAATCTGTCTGGGAATGCAGTTCTTGCTGGACGAAAGCGATGAAATGGGCCAGCACAGAGGAATGGGGCTCATTCCAGGAAAAGCCACCCGTTTCCCAAAAACCGTCCGGCCCGGTGAAGGAGATGACCAGGGCGAGCAAATCTTGAAGGTACCCCACATGGGTTGGAACCAGATCGAACATGATCAGACCCACCCGCTGCTGGCCAAAGTCCCCTCAGGCTGCCACACCTATTTCGTCCACTCCTACTACTGTATTCCGGAACACGACGCCGACATCATCGCCCGCACCGAGTACGGCATTCGCTTTGCCTCGATCATCGGCCGGGACAACGTCTACGGCATCCAATTTCATCCCGAAAAAAGCCAGCAGCATGGGCTGGACATTATCGCCAATTATCTGGCTATGTAGCTGGTTTCAGGTGGGCTGCTGCTTGAGGTCGGCCAGCTGTCCCCCGCAGGCCGCCGTTAAGGATTGCGGGCTGATCGCGAATACCGCGTTTGGCGTCCCCGCCGCCGCCCAGACGACGTCAAATGCGGTCAAATCCTGATCAACGTAAATGGGCAGAGAGGTCAGGTGTCCGAAAG
>JAHEEY010000504.1 GCA_024640485.1 Chloroflexota bacterium
GCGGCTCTCCAGGTTGTCGCCCAGGCAACCGCAACCCTACCGCCCATTAAAGCTGCCGCCGCGGCAGCGGAAGTGCCAGCCGCCGCCCCGGTGAGCACCGCCAGCCCCACGGCGCCGGCAGCCGCCACGTCCACACCAACCGCCACCGCCATGCCGCTGCCCACCACCACGCCGCTGCCCACTACAACCGAGGTGATCCTGACCGCCGAGATACTGCTGGAATCGAGCCTCTTCTCCCAGCCCGACGCCGGTTCCGCCGAACGGGATATTGTCAGAGTTGGCGAAACGGTGCGGGTCTTGGGGCAAGGGTTCATGGGACAGTGGCTGTATGTGCGCAGCCTTGACGGTGCCGAGGGGTACGTTTACGGCGAGCGGGTAGCGTTTGCCGGCGACCCGGCAGCACTGCCAACGGTGGTCCCGCCGACCTCCACACCCGCGGCCTGCCCCAACGGTCAATGCGCCAGGCTGACCCTGGACGCTTACCCGCTGCTGGGGTCGAGTTGCGAAGGGACCACCATCAGCCGGACGGTCTACATGCGCGGACATGGGGGCAACCAGGTGTACAGCTACTTCTGGAACGGCGAGACGCTGAAGGCAGAGGTGCGCGACAACGGTTTCTCGTTCACGGTAGACAACAGCATGGGAATGCCGGTGATCGGGATGGCCAAAGTCAGCTCCGGCGACGGGCAGTCGGTGGAGTTGGAGCTGTATATCTCAGATTTCAGCTGTGACTAGAACCCCGGGGACCTTATGGGCCGTCCATCTGCCGCTCCGCCCGGGATGCGGCGGCCACGATGACGATATTATGCAGCCCTGCCTGAGCCGCCAGGGCACGCTGGTTTGAGCTCTGGTCCGGCACTCTCCGGGGATCAGCGACTATATGCTTCTGCTCCTGCAGGAAAAACAGCCCCAGCACCAAGGCGACCAGCACCAGCCCACAGGCGATCCAGAAGACGTTCTGCGGGGCCATCAGCCCGGAGACAGCCGCCACCGCCAGCGGGCCTAAAACGCCGCCCAGGGAGAGGAAGGAGCCTTTCAAGCCGATGATGCGAGAGCGGTGTTCTTCAGCGGTGATATCGAGATAGAAGGCGTTGGCGGCAGGGGCGATCAGGGCATTTCCCAGGCCGGCGAAGACGGCGCCCACCATCATGGCGGTGTAGTTGGTCAGCACCGCCAGGCCGCCGAAGAAGACCAGGTTGGGAATTAGGCCGGCGATGATCAGCGGCTTGCGCCCCCATTTATCGCTCAGCTGGCCCAACCCCACCTGCCCAAGCACGGTAGAGAGCCCGTAAACGCCCACCAGCACCCCGAATTGGGTGGTCGTCCAGCCCAGGCTGTCATAGAAGTAGAAGATCATCTGGGGCTCGACAAAAGCGAAGCTGAAGGCGCTGATAAAATCGACCGCCAGCAGGGTGCCGAAGATCAGCAGTGGCCGCGGCAGGGCATCCCAAATGGAAGATTTGCCCACCCGCTGGGGATTGGCATGGCGGCGGCGGAGCATCTCCCGGTTGCGGATCTCAGCGGTGCGCGTTTCTGGTATCAGCAGGCTGCCGGCGATCAAAGCCATGAAAGCGACCACAGCAGAGAGGATGAAAGGGGCGGCAAAGCCAAAACCGTCGTAGAGCACCCCGCCGATCACCGGCCCGAAGATCATGCCCACTGCGTAGCTGCCCATGACGATCCCGGCCCAACGGGCGCGGTGGTCTTCGGACACCAGGTCGGCGACCACCCCCATGGCGGCAGGAAACAGGCCGGAGGTGAGAAAGCCGGCGGCGGCGCGCACGGCGATGAAGACGGCGGTAGTGGGGGCCAGCAGATAACCGATGTAGGAGAAGGACACCGATACCAGCGAGAGCAGGATGATCGGCCGCCGGCCCCGCTTGTCCGCCTGCCCGCCCATGTAGGGGGCGCCGATGAGCTGGGCCAGGGCGAAGGCCATGGTCATTAAGCCCAGCTCTTCCACCCCGCCGCCGAATTCGCTCAGCCGGCGGGCGAATACGGGCATCACCAGCCCGTAGCCGGTCATCATCAGGGCCACGCTGCCGGAGAGCAGCAGGATGATGGTGCGCACCCGCTTTGGGGACATCTGGCTGGTGGTCACATGGCTGGCGGGGACGACTTCGCCCAGGAGGGGATGCTTTTCCCGGTTCACAGGGCTACGCCTAATTCCACCCAGAGGGTGGCCAGATCGATATACATGGTCTCTCGCTGAATTAACCCCTGGTGAATGTCGTAGACGGATACGCCTCGGATGCGGATGCTCTTGCCGCCGGCGGCCTGCGGGGGGTCAAAAACCGGCGGCCCCAGCGGGTTCAGCTGGGTGCCGGTGAAGATCCATTGGGTCACCACCACCTGCTCGGCGGCAATGGTGCGGGTCACCTGGTAATCCATCTCCGGGAACGCGGCGAACCAGGCGGGCCAGAATTGGCTGGTCTCTTGATCGGTCAGCGGCTGGTTGGCGAAAGCGTCGCTGTGGACCCAATCGAGGACGAACGCCTCAGCCCGCAGCGCCTGCATCGCCCCGTTGTCCCGCTGGCAAAGAGCGGCCACATAGCTGTTGATTAATGCCAAGCTGGGTAGATCTTGATGGGTCTCAGACATGACGGGCAGCTCCAAAGGATCAGTCAACCGGCGGCCGCCAGGCAGCCCGCCGCCGGCTAGGGCAGCGGCGCTTCCGTCTCGATGACGCCCAGACGGGTGGAGGCGGTGGCCAGGCCAATGAACAGCCAGAAGACGGTGACGGCATGGTGGAAGTCCAGGTTGAACAGGTAATGGTCAAAAATACCGGCTACCAGGCCGCCGACCAGGGCGGCATGCAGCCCCAGCCAGACCGCGCTGAGCCGGCTTTCGCGGAAATAACGGCGGTTGAAGTAGGCGTATCCGAAAACCGTGCCTACCACCGCCAGGAAGAAGAAGAGGCCCACCAACCCCATCATTTGAGCGATGGTGAAATAGACATTGGCAACTCCCAGGTAGATATCGATGTCGGGGGTGCCGGCAAATCCGACCCCAAAGACGGGATAGCGGCCGATGAGGGTCAGGGCATCCTTGTACTCCCCAAAACGCATCTGGGTGGCTAAATCAGCCCCCTGGAACCCTTCTATGAAGCGGGCCACATACCCCTGGGTGACCGGCAGCAGCAGGATGAGCAGCCCGGCGCCGATGAAATACGGGATCAGCCGGCGATAACGGGTGACGGCGACAGCGCCGATGCCGGCAGCCAGCCCCAGCATCGCCCCACGGGAGAAGGTCAGAATCAGGCTGAGGTAGATCAGCCCGGCGATGGCCCACGCCTGCCAGCGGCGAAACAGGGGCCGCTTGGAGACCAGCTGCGGCGCCGCCAGGGAGCCGATCATCAGCAGCAGGCCGCCCAGGGCATTGGGGTCCACGGAAGTGCCGATGGCCCGCTCTGAGAGGGCCGGGTTCTCCTCGATGTAGCGGATGACCCAGCCGCCGGGATAGCCCAGCCGCTGCA
>JAHEEY010000505.1 GCA_024640485.1 Chloroflexota bacterium
ATCACTGCGGACACCGCGGAAATGACGAAGGCCAGGATTCGCACCCGGTTGGTGGAAACGCCAGACAACTTGGCGGCTCGCGGGTTGTCACCCAGAGCCAGCAGCTGCCGGCCGTAGTTGGTGCGGTGAAGGATGTAGGTCACCACCGTGCCGAGGAGCAGCAGAATGAGCACCGCATAGGGGAGCTTCTCAATCAAAGGGATATTTTCAATGCTGCCCCGGCCGAAGACGCGAAAGTTATCGGTCAGGTAGCCGCGGGGGGCGCCGCCAGACCAGTACAAGCCGGCACCGCGTAAGACCAGCAGCATCCCCAAAGTCGCGATCAGAGAAGGCACTTTCAAATAGCTGACAATCATCCCGTTTACGGCTCCGATGACCGCCCCGCCGGCTAACAGGACCAGGATGACCCACCAGGTATTGGCTGGATCATTGTTGATCATTAACGCCGCCGCGATCACCACCAGAGTGACGATGGAGCCCACAGACAGGTCGAAGCCGCCAGAAACAATGACATACAATTGTCCGGCGGTCAGGATGAGCAGCGGCGCCGCCCGGCGAACGAACGCCAGGAAGCCATTGAGTTCCACAAATTTGGGGTTGAGATATCCGACACCCAACAGCAGCAGTATCACAACCAGATAGATCGGGTTGCTGCTGCGAATCCCCTTGATAGCCCGCTGCCAGACGGTTGGTTGATCATTTGTGATTGCGAGTTTGGCCATTGTTTCCTACCTAAGCGACTTCACCTTTATAGCGGAAGGTGTAGCTGGCCACGGCCAGGATAATAATTACACCTCGGAGCAACTGCTTCAGAAAAGCGTCCATACCGATCTGGTTGAACATGGTATCCAGGATGGCGAAGATCAGGACACCGGCGATGGTGCCGGCTACGCCTCCCTTGCCGCCCGATAGGGCGGTGCCGCCAACCACTACCGCGGCGATGGACTCGAGGTCATAGAGGCCATCGGGGCCAACCCAGGGAGCACCAGAGCGGAGCCGGCTGACCACAAACAAGCCGGTTATCACCGCGGTGAGGCTGCACAGGATGTGGGCCACTATCAAAACCCGGTCGGTCCGCAAGCCAGAGAGCCTGGCGACCTCTTCACTGCCGCCGACACCGTAAAGATGGGCGCCATAGCGGCTTCGATATAGGATGAACGCCCCCACCAGGGCCACCGCAAGCAGCATCAGAATCGACACTGGCAGTGGGCCGATGGTTCCGTAACCTAAGGTCTGGAAGCTCTTGGGGACGGCGCCAACAAAATTGGAGAAGCTGGCATTGAGAAACCCTTTGAGCAGCAGGCCGACACCCAGGGTAGCGATAAACGGGTTCACCTTCAACTTGGTGATGATCAGGCCGTTGAGCAAGCCGACGGCGATACCAATGCCGATGACTACCAATACCGCCATGGGGACGTTGGATTGCTCTCCCTGCATGATGAAGGAAGCCATGACGGCGGTTACGCTGACCATGTATGCCACTGACAGGTCAATGGAGGCGCCGATCATGACATACGTCTGGCCGACGGCGACAATTCCCAACGCCACTGAACGAATGATCATGTTGGTCAAAATGGTCTGTTCGAGCATCTGCCCGCGGCCGAAAATAGCATCAATCACGATTGCGCCGACAAACACCACCACCAAAATGCCGTAGACTGGTGGTATGGCGCTCAGTTTGACTCGCCGCTGCAGGTTGGTCCAGGTTGCTGTAGTCATATTCGTTCCCTTGTTGGCAAGGCTTTCAGCCGGCCCCTTTATTCTTCGCTTGCCTCAGAATTGGACTTGCTTCCAGCGCCGCTGCTGCGATGTCCAGTGGCCAGAATCATGATCTGTGACTCGCTGCTGTGAGGCGGCAGCTCTCCGGAGATCTTGCCATCCCACATCACAACGATACGGTCGCTCATGCCGATCACTTCCGGCAGCTCAGAGGAAATCATCAACACGGCACATCCCTGCCGGGCCAGATCCCGGATCATTTCGTGGATACTGGCTTTGGCTTCTACATCAATCCCTCGCGTGGGTTCGTCAAAGATGAAGATCTCGGCCGTTGAGGCCAGCCATTTGCTCAGCACTACTTTTTGCTGATTACCGCCGCTCAAATACTGCAGCTCCTGGTCAAGGCTGGGAGCACGGACATCGACCTGCTTCACCAGCTTCGGCGCCAGGTCGGGGCCCTGGCTGGTGCCGTTGGGCATGATCCGTTTGGCCAGCGACTGAAGGGTGCGGACGGTGATCAGGATATTGTCCCTTATCGCCTGGTTGGGAAAGATCCCTTCTGCCTTGCGATCTTCGGTGACAAAACCCATCTTGTGCTTAATGGCTATGGTGGGTGAGTTCAGCTCCAACAGCTTGCCGTTCAGCTCCACGGCGCCGGATTGGAACGGCTCAACTCCAAACAGCGCGTGGGCCAGTTCTGTCCGTCCGGATCCTTGCAGCCCGGACACGCCCACGATCTCACCAGCTCGCAGCTCAAGATTGATGTTCTTCAGAAATGCGTTAGAACCATTCTTGATGCGCACTCTGACGTCGCCGATCTCCTGGGGCAGCGCCAACCCGGGGAAGTATTGGTCCAACTGCCGGCCAACCATCATCTCGATAATCTGATCCGGGCTGGTGTCTTCTACCCGGGTAGTGCCGACCTTCCGACCATCTTTGAGGACGGTGATTTTCTGGGCGATATCAAACACCTCGATGAAGCGGTGGGAGATGAAGATGATGGCCATGTCACGGGCCAGGAGCTTATGGATCAAGTTAGTCAGCATCTCCACTTCGGTCATGCTCAAGGCGGCGGTGGGCTCATCCATGATGAGCACTTTTGAGTCGAACGCGATCGCCTTGGCGATTTCAACGATCTGCTGCTGGGCAATCGGCAGGCTGTGAAGCGGCGCTTGCGGCGAGATGATATCCTGGGCATCGAGCTGCTTCAGCACCTCAACGGTCCTGCGATTGAGCTCGCGCTGGTCAACCAGTCCGTAGCGAGTGGGCTCGCGGCCAAAGAAGATGTTTTGGGCCACATTACGGTCCGGCAGCAGGTTGAACTCCTGGTAGATAATGCTGATGCCGTTGTCCTGGGCTTCCTTTGGATGGTCAAAGGAAATTGGCTGCCCCTGAAAGAAGATGGTGCCGTGATCAGGGCGGTATGCCCCAACCAGCACTTTCATCAGCGTCGACTTGCCCGCGCCGTTCTCGCCGACAACGGCATGGACTTCACCGGGTAGGAACTGGGCGGATACTTCATCAAGGGCAACCACGCCTGGAAAACGCTTGGTGATGTTCTTCACTTCCAAGATCGGTTGTTTCTGATCGGCCATCAAGTTATTGCCTCCATGCTTGAGACAGGCGTTGTGCGATTCATCAGGTCAGCAGCTGCTTCAGAAAAGATAGTCCGTCGGCAGCGATGGCATCTTGGCTGGGGGCGATTTCACGCCAGATGCAAACTGCCCGGGCGATTGATTTGACTTTGGGTGT
>JAHEEY010000506.1 GCA_024640485.1 Chloroflexota bacterium
GGCCCAAGAGAGTTCGGTGACGGCAAAGGCCATGCCTCGTTTCTGATAGGGTACCACATCGCCAACGTATGCCTGCATCGCCGGATCGTAGATCACCTTGGATAAAGCGATCAGGATCAGTGCCGCCCCCAGCGGCCAATAGGCAGGCCAAATGACCACGATGCCGCTGCTCAAGGCAAACAGGAGCATCGCCGCGATCATCACCGGCTTGCGGCCGAACCACTCGGAGAAAGGGCCGAACAGGGGGCTGATGAAGCCGGCGAAATTGCGTAGGGTGACCAGGTTGTAGATGGAGGAAATGTCTACGCCTAGCCCCCGCGAAAGTGCCGGCGCAAAGGGGTAGACCATGCGAATCCCGGTATTGATGAAGGTGCGGGTTAAGGCGACAACGGCCAATTGAAGCGATAGATGGGACGTTTTCTTGTTTGACACAGGCGGAAGTGTAGCCGAGAGCCTGTTATAGGACAACCTGCTCAATGATGCAGCGGTCACTCCCAAAACAAGTGCGCTGTGAAGCGCTATGTCACAGTGCATCCCGGCATTTTAGGTGCTAGAATCTGAATTATCATGTCCAACAACACGCAAGAGAATCAACCTATGGAAAAGCATCCAACGGCGCCGCCGCAGGTCCGGCTGATCGTCGCAATCTTGCTGCCCATCGTGGGAGCAATACTGGTCAAAATGCTGGCGGGCGATACCAGCCGGTTAGGGGCAACACGGAATCAATCGACCATGGTGCTGCTGTTAGGGCCCTTAGGCTTGATCAGCTGGTTCTTGGGGATGCGTTGGTACGGCCTGCCCGGGATGGGGCTGCGAGGCAAGCGACCCCTGTTCGCCGGTATTGGATTCTCGGTGCTGGGGTGGACGGCCTTTTTGATCCTGCGCATGTTTGTCGCCAGCCGGGGGCTAGGGACTGGCACACGGGAATTTGTCTACCTGCTTATTTTTGAGGCATTCGCGGTGCAGTTGTGGGTGTTTGGGCTGCTTTTTCGCAGCCTGGCGGATTGGCGCGGCCCGATGACAGCCGCAATCAGCAGCGGCATCATTTTCGGCGCGGCAGCCTTTCTATTCTTTCAGGAGTCGTTCATTCCTACCTTTGCCGCGCTGTTGTATTTTGTGATATGGGGTATCCTGTACGGCATCATCCGTTTGCGAACCGGCAGTATCCTGGGTGTGGTCGTTGTGCAGGCGCTGCAGAGTTTTACTGGCTGGGTTGTTTTGCTGCCCTCGCCGCAGCCCGACCCTGCCCAGCTGCAGACCCTCTATTTAGGCGCCGGCTTGTGCTATCTTGTGTTCATCTGGCGCTTATGGCCGAAGCAGGAGGATGATTATCGTGTCTGATTCAACGGTACATGTAGCGGTTGATAATCGTGCCCGATTGGTGATGGCGGCGCTGTCCGCCAGTGACTGGCCCCAACTAGAGCAGGGCCAAGCGCCTCACGCGGTACACCAGCATTCCAAGCAGACGCGCCAACAGATGAAGCCTTTCGCTGATCATCCCGCGGTCACCCTACTGAATCAGTCGTTGGCGGATGGCGTATCTCTGGCCGACTTATTTTCGGCAGCAATGCGCTGCCGCTGGCCCGGGTTCGATCCTGTTGAGCCGCTGCCAGCCTCGTTGAACGACTCCGGCTGGGCCGCGGCGCTGCCTCAGCTGTACGCAGACGCAGGCCTGGAGGCGTTTTGGCGCCACCATGCCGATTTCTGGGATGAGGCTGAGAGCGAATTGAGCGAAGTTTTTGAGGGCAGCCGGCTGATCCCATTCTTGACGCAGCTGATGGATCGGCCGCTAGCGCAGCAGATCACCGTCATTCCCTGCATTGTCTATCCGATGCTGGCACCGGTATTGGCCAGCGCCGAGGGATCGCTCCACCTGATTCTGCCCCCAGCCAAGGCATGGGGAGAATCTCCACCCTGGCCCTTCGGCGAAGATCCCGGTTGGATTGTCGCCCAGAGCTGTTGGGCGCTGAGCGAGCTGTTCATGAAGGAAAACCTGGCCCGTCTGGATGGGACCCAGCAGGCGCTGCTGCGACATGCCGCCGTTACCCTCTGCTTGGAACAGGAATTCGATGAAGCAGAAGCGATGGCCTATTTGGTGCGCAGTAAGAAAGAGCATAGCTTGCCCAGACTGCCGCTGGTGGTAGAGATGTTGAGGGAATATTTGGAGCAGCCTGAAGGCCGTTCGCTTTCAGATCTGGCGCTTTAGCAAACTGGCTGAGTCTTGATCTTATTCCATTCTAGTTGAACGACGAACCCCATTTCACGCAAGGAGCATCCCATGTCTTACGAATTCATTCTGACGCGTACCGAAGGTCGGGTCGGCATTGTCCAGCTTAATCGACCCAAGGCGTTGAATGCCCTGAATAAAGGGTTGATGTCCGAGCTTGTTGAAGCGCTGACTGCCTTTGACGCCGACAATGAGATCGGCTGTATGTTGATCACCGGCAATGAGCGCGCCTTCGCCGCCGGCGCTGACATCAAAGAGATGGCTACTGCTACCCCGGTGACCATGTTGGCGAGCAGCTTCCTCAACTACTGGGCTCAGATCGGGCAGCTGGGCAAGCCGCTGATCGCGGCGATATCCGGTTTCGCTCTGGGCGGCGGCTGTGAACTGGCGATGGCCTGCGACATGATTGTTGCCAGTGAGTCGGCCAAGTTCGGCCAGCCGGAAATCAACCTGGGCATTATTCCTGGAGCCGGCGGGACTCAGCGCATGACCCTGGCGGTAGGCAAGGCGTTGGCCATGGAGATGATCCTCAACGGCCGGTACCTCAGCGCGGAAGAGGCGGCTCAGTTTGGATTGGTCAACCGGGTGGTGCCGGTGGAGACGTATTTTGAGGACGCCCTCAGCCTGGCGGCTGAAGTGGCCGAACGGGCGCCGGTGGCGCTGCGGATGGCCAAAGAGGCGATCAATGCCGTTTTCGAGATGCCCCTGCAGGCGGGGCTCAACCATGAGCGGCGTCTTTTCAATATCCTGTTCAGCACTGAAGACCAGAAAGAAGGGATGGACGCGTTCATCAACAAGCGCAAGGCCAGCTGGAAAGGGCATTAGGCCGTCATTTTCGCGGCCGCTTTGAATGCTCTCACTGATCGCAGAGGGCAAATGAGAGGGATAAGATGCTGATTCGACCTGTGCATCCTGATGATGCTGAACAACTGTACCGGATCGTCAGTCACCCGGCGGTCGCCCGCACGTTGATGCAGCTTCCCAGTATGGAGTTCAGCGAAACCGAGGCGTTTCTGGCAAACCAGGGCCCTGGAAAGCACCGGCTGGTCGCCGAAATCGACGGCAGTGTGGTCGGTTCCGCCAGCCTGGACCATCTGCAGCGGTCGCGGTTGAACCATATGGGCCGGCTGGGATTGATGGTCCACCAAGATTATTGGGGGCAGGGGGTCGGCTCAGCCCTGGTCGCGGCCCTGATGGATTTGGCTGACAATTGGCTGAATTTAATGCGGGTAGAGTTGGATGTG
>JAHEEY010000093.1 GCA_024640485.1 Chloroflexota bacterium
TGCGGCAGTTGGGCGTCTTCAAGTGAGGCCAGCCGCCGCTGCGCCAGGGACCAATCCTGGTTGGCAGCGTAGTTCTGGCTGATCAGAGAGATGTAATCTAGTTGGTATGCCTGGCTCAATCGGGCCGGGCTGGCGTCCACGTAAACCACCGGCGACACCACCCAGGCATAATAAAGGGCGCCGGCAAGTCCCAGCACCAGCCCCAGGAAAAGCAGGCTGCTGGCAGAGATGCGATCCAGCGAAAAGCGCTTCACCGGGCGCGACGGGCGCCGCCGCCGTCTCTGTCTTCTATTCCCCATTGTTTGGCTCCACGGTGGGATCCGTGAGATAGAGGTCCATCGCTGGTGAATAAAGGCCCAGATCCGCGGACAGCTCTACCAACCGGCGAATTGCGGTCACGTCGGCGCCAGGCAGCAGGATCAAGTTGATCGTATAGGAGAGGAGGGTTTCTGAGCTGTTTTCCCCGAGCCCGGCAATACGCTTGCGAGCATCGGCGAGATTGTGGTCGAGGGCGTAGGCAGTGGCTACCATCATCACGTAATCACGCTGGTAGCTTTCTTGCATAACCCCGGGATTGGCGTCGGTGAACTCGGTGGGCCAGGCCACCCAGCCAAGGTAAAGGCCCAGGCCAACACCTGCGACCATCCCCAAAATAACCAATCCGATAATTCGTAACCAGCTTCGCATTACGCCTGCGTGTGTACTATTGATGGTTGTGGTTCATCAGCTGGCACCTGAGGTTACCACGGACAAACCGCGACATAAAAAAAGAGCCACCGCTCAATGGGTGGCCGATTTTCCTTTAATTTGCCATGCTCTTGAGCGACCTCTATAATCAAAGTCTCTAGCTCAAAAATGACTGATGCCGAAGGTGGGAATCGAACCCACACTCCCGAGGGAACACGAGTTTGAGTCGTGCGCGTCTGCCAGTTCCGCCACTCCGGCAAGGGATTTTGTAGACAGACGGGAGTATAAATCATGGCGCTTAATCTGTCAATGGCACTCCAGTAAAGGTGCGATCATTAGCACGGACCGGCAAAGCATTATGGACGAAGCTGCGCTGATAACGCAAGCCAAGAAAGGTGATGTAGCGGCATTTAACCGGCTGGTGATGACGTATCAGCAAGCGGTATACAATGTCGCCTATCGCATCATGGGAGAGCCGCAGCCGGCAGAAGACGCCACTCAAGAGGCGTTCATTTCCGCGTATAAATCCCTCAACCGGTTTCGCGGCGGCAATTTCAAAGCTTGGCTGATGCGGATCGTCACCAACGGCTGTTACGATGAACTGCGCCGCCGCAAACGCCGCCCACAATCATCCCTCGACGAGCTGACAGACGGCAGCGACTCTTACGCTTTTCTACGAAATGCCGATGAAGGGCCTGAAGCCCACCAGGTGCGGGTTGAGATGGCCCAGGCGATTGAGCATTGCCTTGAAGCGCTGCCGGATGATCAGCGGATAACCGCGGTGATGTGTGATGTCGAGGGATACGACTACAACGAAATCGCCCGGATCACCTCGGTTTCACTGGGAACGGTCAAATCGCGGGTCAGCAGGGCCAGATCCAAGCTGCGGGATTGCCTTCAAGGGTTTATGGAACTTTTGCCGGTCAGCTATCGTCTTAATGCTGAAGGAATGAATGGCTGATATGAGCAGGATGATGGAAAGGTCATCCGCTCGAATGATTTTTGCTACCGATGTTTGATTTATTACGGGATTTGATAAAACCCGCGGTTCAGAAGAACCAGGAGCTGATAAACAGCTACCTGGATGATGCCCTGACGCCGCGGCAGCGGCAGCGCTTTGAACAGCGGCTGTCTCAAGATGCTGATCTGCAGGCAGATCTGGCCCAGCGGCGTCTGCTGAAACAGCAGCTGCGGCAGCTGCCGCAACGGCGGGTTCCCCGTAGTTTTGTGCTGGATCCGGCGGTCTATGGCCGTCCCCAAAGACAGCCGCTGCTGCAGCTCTACCCCGCCATGCGGGTGGCAACGGTGCTGACGGCATTTCTGTTCGTTGTGGTCCTTTCGCTGGACATGTTTATGTTGGGGGGTGCTTCGGAATCCGCGGCCCCAGCCGCGGCAGACGTGGCCATGGTGATGGAGGAGCCCGCTGCCGAAATGCCTGCCGCCGACCAGGTGGAGAGCGTTGAGACAGTGACGGAACTTGTGGAAGGGGAGATCGTTGAGCAGGCGCAGGTTGTGGCTGAAGCGGAAACCGTGGTCGAAGAAGTGGAATCGGTGAAGGCAACCGACGATGCCGGCAGCCAGCCTACCGCTGAACCGGCTGCCGCGGCGATGGCCGAAGAGGCTGCTGCTGATACCGCAGCCGAGGAACCGGCCAGCGCTGAAGAGCCGATGGCAGAAGCGCCTGCCCCAGAAGTTGGTTCAACCGAAGAAGGTTCGGGGGAACTCATGGCGACGACGACGGCGCCCAGTTTGCTCGAAAATACGCCGCTGCCATCCCCCATGCCTTCAGCCACTCTGTCGCCAGCGCCGCAGGTAGCCGCAGACACCGACGGGGCGGCAAGCCGGGCTGGTTCCGTCACCGCGTCCCCCGAAGCTGCGATGACCGAACTCACTAATGAAACGCCACCGGCAGAGCCGTCCAGCCAGCCGAACCTGGTATCGGAGCCGGAACGTGGCGTTGGATTGACCGGCCTTCAGATTGCTCAGATTGGACTGGGAATCGCGGTGCTGTTGTTGGCTTTGGTCACTTTCTATTTGCGACGCCAGTTGTGGTCCTAGCCCCCATACAAGTTACTCCCCCCGAGAAGCTGACAGCAAGTAAACCTCGTTGAGGGGCAACTCCTGCCTTTCAAAGGTTGCTGTGCTATGCTTGGCCCCTATGAATCAACTAAACAGCGCTCCGGAAGAGTATGCTTACTGCCCCAGCTGCGCCGCCAGTATGACTACCCGATTGGTGGGAGACAAGCCGCGGCGGGTCTGCCCTGAATGCAATTTTATCTACTTCACCGATCCCAAAGTGGCGGTTGGTGTGGCGGTGGTGCAGGACGATCAGATCTTGTTGGTACGCCGTTCCATGAATCCGGGAAGAGGGAAATGGAGCTTGCCTGCCGGCTACGTTGATCGCGGCGAAGACCCCAAAGAGACCGCTGTCCGGGAATGTTTCGAAGAGACCAATTTAACGGTGGCGATCAGCGGCCTGATAGATGTGTATCACAATGCGGCAAGCCAGGGGGGTGCTTCTATCTTCATCCTTTACCAGGCCCAATTGACGGGCGGTCAGCTGCAGGCTGGCGATGACGCCGATGCTGCCGGGTTCTTTGCCCTGGATCAGCTGCCGGAAATCGCCTTCGCCAGCACGGAGGATGTGATAAACAGGCTTAAAGCTGATGGGGGCCTGGTCAGCTTCAGCTGAGTGCTTTGATTGGGGGTTCCCCGTTATTTCAAATGCTTCTCAACTATCCTGGCGATCGCCTTAAACTCTGGGGCTAGGGCCGGATACAGTGCCTGGTACCTGGGGTGGAAATCAGCGTAGATGGCTGCATCTGCCCCTGGCTGAGAGCGGTTTGCGGTGCTGACGGCGGTCTCAGCGGCGCTGATCACATCCGGGAAGACACCTGCGCCCACGCCAGCCAACAAGGCAGCGCCATAGGCGGCGCCCTGGGAGACATTGACCGTCACGATTTCTGAGTCAAACACATCTGCCAGCATTTGACGCCACATCGGGCTGCGCGAACCGCCGCCGGAAGCACGCACCTGGTCGATGGTCAGCCCCAGTTGGCGCATCAGTTCCAACGAATCCCGCATGGCGTAGGAGATCCCTTCCATCACCGCACGGGTCATGTGTGCTTTGCCGTGGCGCAGGGTCAGCCCGAAGAAGACGCCGCGAGCGTCGGGATCGGGATACGGGGTGCGTTCGCCGCTCAGATAAGGCAGGAAGAGCAGCCCTTCAGAGCCTGCCGGCACCGAAGAGGCCTCTTCAGTCAGCAGATCATAGGGGTCACGGCCTGATTGGGCGGCCTGGGTTATTTCGCTCTGGCCTAACGTGTCGCGGTACCAGCGGAAGCTGCCGGCAGCTGAGAGGGTCACCCCCATCAAATGCCACATGCCGGGCACCGCGTGGCAGAAGGCGTGCAGCCGGCCCTGGGGATCCACCCGATAGCTGCTGCTGGCTGCGAAAACGACGCCTGAGGTGCCTAAAGTGGCTGAGACAACCCCTTCCTTAATGATGCCGGTGCCGATCGCTTGAGCCGCCTGATCGCCGCCGCCGCCGACAATTGGCGTCCCTGCCAGCAACCCCAGTTCTGCGGCCGCTTCAGCGCTCAAATGGGCGCTGACTTCCGGCGATTCTGTGACCTCAGGCAGCCATTGGCGTGGAATATCCAGCGCTTTCAACATTTCGTCGGACCAGCGGCGTTGGCCTACGTTCAGCAGCGAAGTGCCGGAGGCATCGGATACTTCCGTGAAAAAGCTGTTGGTCAGGCGATAACGCACATAATCTTTTGGCAGCAGCACCTTGGCCGTCTTGGCGTACAGTTCGGGTTCGTATTGGCGGACCCAGGCGATTTTGGGGGCGGTGAAGCCGGGCAGGATTGGATTGCCAGTCAGCTGCAAGACCTGATCCAGGCCAACTTTCTCGGTAATGCTGGCGCATTGTGCGGCGGTGCGCTGATCGTTCCACATGATGCAGGGCCGCAATGGATTCCCTTGGGCATCCAGCAATACCAGGCCGTGCATCTGTCCTGTCAATCCAATGCCGATTACCTGCTCCGCTCTTATCTTGCCCAATGCCATCAGTTGGCGGATGCTTTTGATGGTAGCCTGCCACCAATCGGAAGGATCTTGTTCTGCCCAGAGCGGGTGCGGTGTCTGCAGTGCATATTCGGTGTTGGCGCTGGCCTTCACAGCTCCCTGGGTGTCTATAAGCAGCGCTTTGCTGCCTGAGGTGCCGACATCTATACCAAGTAAGTACTGCATGTGTGTGTTTCCCTTCCCTTTCCCCTATTTCTTGCCCTAAATGCGCCCCGCTGAGTAATCCAACATGCTTTCGAAGTAGAGAAGCTGTGGCTCAACGGGGGCACATCCACTATCCTCTATTTGCGGCTGATGAGTTCTGATTATATGACTGATGAATAGCTGTTACAATGGGGTGATCCTCTTTCGGTGCGCGGCTGGAGGGTCATCAATCCGTTTTTCTGGAGTTCAAATATGGTCGAGAAGTGGCAGAAGCTGAGCAGTGAACTTGTCGGGGATCACAAGATATTCAGGATTAGGAAGGACCGCAGCCGTTCTCCGCGGACTGGAGATGACCATACCTTCTTTATCCTGGAGACAGGTGATTGGATTAATGTCATTCCGGTCACGC
Source organism: Chloroflexota bacterium (assembly GCA_024640485.1). Lineage (GTDB taxonomy): Bacteria > Chloroflexota > Anaerolineae > Promineifilales > Promineifilaceae > JAHEEY01. Next base: position 5,330 of record JAHEEY010000093.1, read on the forward strand.
CCGAGGGTAAGATCGTCTTCATCCACCAATTTCGACACGGCACCGAAGATGTCACCCTGGAAATCCCCGGCGGCATGGCTGACGCTGAAGATGATTCCTTTGCCGTTTCGGCGGCGCGGGAGCTGCGAGAGGAAACCGGCTACGTCGCGGAAAAGATTGTGCCCATCGGCAGTGTGGCCCCAAATCCCGCGTTCCTGACCAACCGCTGCCACACATTCCTGGCCCTGAATGCGGTCCAGGTTGGGCCAACTCAATTTGACGGCGCCGAGGACATCATTGTCGAAGAGATCGATGGCTCCCAAGTGCCCATGCTGATCGGTTCAGGCCGCATCACCCACGCGCTGGTCATAGCGGCCTTTTATCATTATGATCACTACCGACGGCGTCATCAGATTGGCATAGACAGCGACGACCCATATTAGTAGACTATGGTAAAGGGGTATGAGCTGTCTTGCCTGGAGGAGCCGCCAGGAACAGGTAGCCTAACAGACTATGGGCTGGCATCTGGTATTGATGATCTTCAGCCAACGCCATACATCGAATCCAGCTATCGGACAATCAAAAACAATTCTCAAGAGAGTGGCGTATGATCCAAGATTCGTGGGACATGCTTAGTGATGATATTCATCTGCTGGGCGACATATTGGGACGGGTCATCCGGCGGCAGGCCGGCGTTGACATCTTTGAGCTGGAAGAGCGCATCCGGGCTTTGACAAAGGCCCGGCGGATGGACATCGATGATCCTGAAATCGACGCGGCTATCAACCGGCTGATCGTCTCCTTGGACGTCCATGATGCTGAGCTGGTAGCCCGGGCGTTCACGCTCTATTTCGAATTGATCAACCTGGCTGAAGAGCAGCACCGGGTGCGAACGCTGCGGGAACGGGAGAGAGCCGCTCACCCTCGGCCGATGAAAGAGTCCATCGCTGCCGCCGTGGCCACGCTGCGCCAGATAGGGTTGGATGAATTCGAGATGTCACGGCTGCTGGCCCAGCTGCGCATCGAGCTGGTCTTCACCGCCCATCCCACCCAGGCGAAACGGCGGACCATTTTGTCGAAGCTGAGCCGTATCGCCCAATCATTATCGGACCTGGATTTACGGGATCTGCTGCCCACAGAACGGCGCGACATTCTCACCCATATCACCGCTGAAATCACCTCGTTGTGGCTGACCGATCGCAGCCGTACCAATCAGATCGCGGCGACCGATGAAGTCCGTACCGGCCTTTATTATTTCGAGACCACCCTGTGGCAGGTGGTGGCCCAAATCTACGCTGAAATGAGCCGCAGCTTGAAGGAGCTGTACCCTAATCTGGATCCGCCGGCTCGATTCCTCACCTTTGGCTCCTGGATGGGCGGAGATCGGGATGGAAATCCCAATGTCACTGCCGACGTCACCGCGGAGACGCTGCGGCTGCATCGCGGCCTGGCGGTGGAACTCCATCGAGCTACGGTTCGCACTCTTAATCGTTCCCTTTCTATTTCAGACGGCATGGCGGATATCAGCCCGGAACTTACCGCCGCTCTAGACTCCGCGGTCAGCCAGTCAGAACATGTCGATTACTTGCGGGAGCGGTACCCCTCAGAACCTTACCGGCTGTGGCTGGCGATTTTGGGCGCCGACCTGGCAGAAGCGTCCGCCGGTGATATGGTTTCCCGCTTGAAAGGATTGTCCAATACCCCATTGCGGCTGCGAAAAATGAACGACCTGCGGCAGCCGCTGGATTTGATCGACAGGACACTGCGGCAGAGCGGCATGAGTGACATCGCCATTGACGACTTGGCCCAAATTCGGGACCAGGCCCAAGCGTTTGGGCTGCACGTGGCCCAGCTCGATCTGCGCCAGTACAGTGATTATCACACCGCGGTCCTGGACGAGATCATGGCAAAGCTGGGCCTGCACCCCAGTTACAGTGAGTTGAACGGCGCCGGCAAGAGGGCGCTGCTGACCGAGCTGCTGGAGCAGCCGGCCCCTAAGCTCGACGCGCTTGAAGGTCTCTCCCGTGAAAGCCGTGAAACCCTGGCGCTGTTCCAGATATTGTGCCGGGCTATCGGGTTTTACGGCCCGGAACTGATCGGGCCGTATATCGTCAGCATGACCCATGGCGCCGAGGATATTTTGGCGGTGCTGCTGCTGGCCCATTGGCATGGATTCTGCCTGCGGTTGGACAGCGATAAAGAGGGGCTGCGCATCGCCCCGCTGTTTGAGACGCGGGAAGATCTGCGCGCCGCCCCCGAGGTAATGGCCTCGCTGTTCACCCATCCAGTCTATTCCCGACATCTGGCGCGGCTGGGTAGAGATCAGATTATCATGATCGGCTACTCCGACAGCAACAAAGATGCCGGCTACATGGCTGCCAATTGGGAGCTGTACCAGGCTCAGGAGGCATTAGCAGAGACCTGCCGGCAGCATGACGTGGCCATGACCCTGTTTCACGGCAGAGGCGGCACCATCGCCCGCGGCGGCGGCCCGGCCAACCGGGCGATCCTGTCCCAGCCGCCGGGCTCGGTAAACGGCCGTATCCGCATTACCGAGCAAGGGGAAGTGATCGATGAGCGGTACGGCCATCCCGCTGTGGCTCGACGCCATTTAGAGCAGGTGGTGCATGCGGTGATGATGGCCAGCGTACCAACGCAATATGAACGCCATACTCGGGTCCATCCAGACTGGCGATCAGCGATGGACGAACTAACCCAGGTTTCTTACCGGGCATACCGGGATCTGATCTACAAGACGCCTGCGCTGCTGGAATACTGGCAGCAGGCGACGCCCATCAACGAGATCAGCCAGATGCGGATTGGCTCACGGCCGGCACGCCGGACGTCGGGGGCGACATTTACCAGCCTGCGGGCTATCCCTTGGGGGTTCAGCTGGATGCAGAGCCGCTACGTGCTGCCGGGATGGTTTGGTGTGGGCACCGCCCTGTCCCAATATGGCTCCACTGGTGAGCGGTCCGCCAGGCTGCAGCAGATGTATCTCGAATGGCCTTTCTTCCGCGGGGTTATCGATAATGCTCAAATGGCATTGGCCAAGGCTGATATGGGCATCGCGGAGTTGTATGCCGGTCTGGTAACCGACGACCAGGTTCGTGATGATATTTTCGGCCGGATCAAGGCCGCCTTCGAAAAGACCTGCGAGTGGGTGCTGCTGGTCACTGACCAGCGAGACTTACTGGATAATGATCCAGTGCTGCAGCGCTCTGTGCGCCAGCGCAACCCTTACGTGGATCCGCTCAATTTTGTACAGGTGAGTCTGCTGCGCCGCCTGCGAGCGATGCCCGATCCCCAGAGCGAGGAAGCGCAGCAGGTGCTGCAGGCAGTGTTTTTGACCGTAAACGGGATCGCCTCGGGACTAAAGAATACCGGTTGATAGCGGTAAAAGCTGATGGAAAAACAGAAAAATGAAAAGAGCCGGTCGCATGCGACCGGCTCTTTTGTTGAGCATAAGGTGCGGTTGAACGGATCGTAAGGTTGTCCCTTACAGCTCTCCGCTGACCAGAGCCGCTTTGACTTCGGCGATAGCGCGGGTTACTTCGATTTCGCGCGGGCAGGCGTTGGTGCAGTTGAAGACGGTGCGGCAGCGCCAAACACCAAAGGTGTCACCAACGACTTGCAGCCGTTCGGAAGCGCCATTATCCCGGCTGTCAAAGATGAACCGGTGAGCCTGCACGATGGCGGCAGGGCCGACATAGCGGCCGTTGGCCCAAAATGTGGGGCATGAGGTGGTACAGGCCGCGCACAGGATACATTTGGTGGTGTCGTCGAACCTGGCCCGATCTTCAATCGACTGCAGCCGTTCACGCCCGTTTTCAGGTGCCGGCGTGTCGTTGATGAAGAATGGCTGTACCGACTTGTAATGTTCGAAGAACGGGTCCATATCCACGATCAAATCTTTAAGGACCTTGAGCCCTAAGATGGGCTCAATCTGGATCTTAACTGTGCTGCTGCCTTTCTCGGCCAGGCGGGCGACCAGCGTTTTGCAGGCTAGCCCATTGGCGCCGTTGATGCGCATGGCGTCAGAACCGCAAACGCCATGGGCGCATGAGCGGCGGAGTGCCAGGGTGCCGTCGATTTCCCATTTTACCCGGTGCAGTAAATCCAGGACCGAATCGTTGGAGTTGGCGTCGTTAAGGGTGTACTCACCCCAATATGCGGACTTGTCTTTTTCCGGGTTGTAACGTCGGATGCGTAGTTGAACTTGCATGAGTATCTCCTCGTTTACCTGTGGCGAAATTAGTAGACTCGCGGCTTGGGTTCGTAACGGCCGAGGGTCACAGGCTTGTAATCCAGACGATACGAATCGCCTTCTTTATGACAGAAGGAGTGTCTGAGCCATTCTTCATCATTTCGATCAGGGAAATCGTCACGGGCGTGGGCGCCGCGGCTTTCGGGACGGGCCAGGGCGGATACGGCAGTGACCTCAGCTAGCTCCAAAAGACAACCTAATTCCCAGGTCTCCAGCAGATCGCTGTTGAACTGCTTACCCTTGTCTTCGACCACCACGTTCTGGAAGTCGGCCCTTAGCTCTGCCAAATCTTTCATGGCCTTGCTCATGGTTTCCTCGGTGCGGAAGACGCTGACATTCGCCGTCATGGTCGTCTGCATCGCTTTGCGCAGTTCATGGGGCTTGATCCCTTTCTCTGTTTTGAGCATCGCTTCAAACGAGGCCATCACCTCATCGGCGGCGTTTTCCGGCAGCGGCAGCAGCGCAGTTTCCTGACAGAAGCTGGCCATGTGGACACCGGTGCGGCGTCCAAAGACCACCAGGTCGACCAGGGAGTTGGTTCCCAGCCGGTTTGCGCCGTGGACGGAAACACAAGCGGTTTCGCCGGCGGCATACATGCCGGGGAGCACTTTGTTGCTGCTGTCCAGGACAACGCAACCATCGATGTCGGTGGGGATGCCGCCCATGCCGTAATGGGCAGTCGGCTGTACCGGCATCGGTTCTGTCACCGGGTCGACACCCAAGTAGGTGCGGGTGAAATCGGCGATATCGGGCAGCTTGGCTTCGATATAAGCCCGATCAATGCGGCGTTCGGAACCCTCTTCTTCGAAGTAGCGGTTCACTGTCTCCGGGGTGATATCCAGATGTACGTAATTTTTGCCGTTGATGCCGCGACCAGCCATTACCTCAAGATAGATAGCCCGGCTGACCACGTCACGGCTGGCCAGATCCTTGATATTAGGGGCGTATTCGGGTTTAGCCATAAAGCGTTCCCCTTCGCCGTTGATCAAGACACCGCCCTCACCGCGAACGCCCTCGGTAATCAAGATACCCAGTTTGTAGATGCCGGTGGGGTGGAATTGGAAGAATTCCATATCTTCCAGGGGGATGCCGCGGCGCAGGCAAATCGCGGGGCCGTCGCCGGTGAGGGAGTGGGCATTGGAGGTTACTTCCCAGCAGCGTCCCCAGCCGCCGGTGGCGAACAGGACTGCTTTACTGTGGAAGATGTGGAACTCGCCGGTGGCGATCTCGATGGCAACGACGCCGCGAACGGTGTCGTCGACTCGAATGAGATCTACCACGTGAAATTCGTCGTAGAAGTTGACGTTGTTCTTAATACACTGTTGGTACAACGTCTGCAAAATCATGTGACCGGTGCGGTCGGCTGCATGGCAGGCTCGAGTGACCGGCTTGCCGGTATCGTTGTTGGTATGCCCGCCGAAACGGCGCTGTGAAATCGAACCATCGGGGAAGCGATCAAATGGAAGCCCCATGAGTTCCAGTTCGATAACGGTGTCGATGGCTTCCTTGCAGAGGACATCGACGGCGTCCTGGTCGGCCAGGTAATCGGACCCTTTTACGGTGTCGTAAGCGTGCCATTCCCAATGGTCTTCTTCTGAGTTGCCCAAAGCCGCGCCAATACCGCCCTGGGCGGCGCCGGTGTGGGAACGGGTGGGATAGAGTTTAGAGAGAACGGCGACGTTGGCGCCTTTGCTGGCGTAGAGCGCTGCCATCAAGCCGGCGCCGCCGGCGCCGACGATCACTGCGTCAAACGTATGTGTCTGTACTTTTGCCATTAGATTCGTCCTTTGTCAATGCTGTGCTGCTAGTTGAGTACTTTCGCTGAGTCGAATACGGCGATCGCGTAACCTGCCCAGAGAATCGTAGCAACTACAAAAATGGCCAGGAAGGTGTTAATAACCTTCATCACCTGCCTGTTGTGAATATAATCTTCCAATACATTGCGCAAGCCGTTGACGCCGTGAGAAATGGCGAAGGCCAGAAGCAGCATGTCGTAGACCTTCCAACCCCATGAGTTCCATTGTTCAGCCACAAACATCAAGGTCAGGTTCGCGGTGCTGTTGAGTACATGCTGGACGACCATGTGGCCGACGGCAAGGATGAGCAAGGCGGCGCCGGAGAGACGCATATACATGAACGCCTTGCGCTCGAAATTGCTCTGTATCTGGACGGTGCGGTGGGTAGTTCCAGTAAGTTGTGTCATCGTTTATGCTCCTTGTCCGTTAGTTGAGGAAATCGCTAAGAGCAGGGAGGGTCCAGCAGCTGCCGCCGTGGGAAGCCAGCTCCCCACAGTGGCCCAAAATACTGCTGGCCATCATGATGCCAATGGGAATAAACAGAACCAGGAAAAGCCCCCACACAATGGCGGCGCTTTTTTGCTGATATTTCCACAGTTCAGGATTGTAATCGAGAATGGTGATGCGGATGCCGTTGAAGGCGTGATACAGCACCGCCGCCATAACCCCAATTTCGCCTAGGCCAAAAAGAGGATTCTTGAAAAGGGCGATAGACCATTCGTACAGCTCTGGGTAAAAATGGGCGTTGGCCGTGTCCCAAACATGTATGGTCAGGAAGGAGAGGATGGCAAGCCCCGATAAGCGGTGCGCGACCCAGCTCCAATGCCCGCTGCGACCACGATAGCGAACACTTTCACGCAGTGTGAGTA
>JAHEEY010000094.1 GCA_024640485.1 Chloroflexota bacterium
CGCTCTTAGGCGCCAGCGACCACCCGGTTGCTGATCTTCCCCACGTTTTCGACTTCACATTCAACCAGATCGCCAGCTTTCAAGAATTCAGGTGGTTTCCGGGCAAAGCCAACACCGCTTGGTGTCCCAGTGGCAATGATATCGCCTGGCAGCAACGTCATGCCCGCGGATAGATGACGGATCGTCTCTGGAATGTTGAAGATCATGTTTCTGGTATTGCTGTTCTGCTTCAGCACACCATTGACCCGGCAGCTGACGTCCAGTTCATGGGGATCCGCGATTTCGTCTGCCGTGACGATCCAGGGGCCGATCGGGCAGCATCCGTCCAGACTCTTCCCTTTGAAGAACTGCTGATGTTTCCACTGCAGATCTCGAGCGCTCACGTCATTGACCACCGTGTAGCCAAACACGTAGTCCATTGCTTCACCGGCAGCGATATTCTTCCCAGAGCGCCCAACGATGACGCCCAGCTCGACTTCCCAATCGATCTCCTCTGAGATTGAAGCATCAAAAGGAATATCATCATATGGGCCGTTGATGCTGTTGGTGCCTTTGGTAAAGATCATCGGGTATTCGGGCAGGGCCACTTTCACACCTTTGGCCTGCAGGGATTCTTCGGCGTGCTCAGCATAGTTGAGGCCAAGGCACATGACGTTTCTTCTTGGGGTAGGAATTGGCGCCAACAGCTTGACCTCAGTTAGGTCGAGGAACTTGTCAGCCGCTCCGATCAGGGCGGAGGCGCGGGAGAGCCCCTCAGCGCCCAGATCGATCAAGCTCAACATGTCCGGGGCGATGGCTGACAGGTCGACGATGCCTTTTGGGCCGACTGCCCCAACGCCTATGCCGTGGTCAGTCTGGAACGTAACTAGCTTCATGTTTTTAGATCCTTTTCAATATTGGCGGTCTGGGTAGGCATACCCTGCCCATAATCAGCTCGTTTTCAAATCACGGAGTCGCATACAGCCGTTCAAAGCCCAGCGGCACCACCTGAAAGAAGGTGTTGCCTGGAGCCAGCGGCAGGATATTCCCATCGAGATCAAAGAATGTCAGCATATGGCTGGGATCTTGGCGACGCCAGACTCCTTCGATGCGCTGCCCGTCCCTGAAGACCGAGGCGGGACCTTCTCCCCAGAGCTGTATCTGGATGGAATAGTGCCCGCCGCCGACATGGTCTTCCAGGATATCAGTGTTTTCATGATGGGCGGCGATTGCCACAACATTCTTGAACGCCAACTGCTGTCCGCTGTTGGCATCTAAATGGGGGATGCCGTCAGTCCAGCGTGTGTAGCGTCCCGTACCGGCGTTGTAAGCCCAGGTGACATTGGTGCCGTCATATTGAAGCTCAATGCGGTTAGCGGGCACGCCCGGGTGCAGCGGGGCGGCACTGAAGGCCATATTGCTCTGGAAGTCAGGAGGCGTGTTCTCGCCCCGCTGCTCTAGAATATTGCGGAGATTGTAGGTGCTGGTAAACAGGGTATGCTCAAACGCTTTGTTGGGATCTTCAACCCGGAAGAACCCGCCGTGTCCGAAATCAGGGGAGATGATTCGATCAAAGAAGGCCCCGTTTCTGAACATCAGCTGCAGAGGGCCCGAAGAACCGGAGTAGGCAAATCCGGCGTCGTACATCTGCGGGATTTCGATATCGATGAACCTGCCGCTTCGAATCGATCCGACGGGGTCGGCATCATTGCCGTAAAAAACGGCCGTGAAACGGGTCAGTCCCCCTTCGGCATAATGTTCGAAAACCAGATCGGCGCTGTTCAGGCCGGATTGGGGGCGGACAACGGCTGGCGCATTTGAGATCTTGACCGCCACCGGACGGCGGGCCAATTTTGCCGCATCGGAGACGGTTTCACCTGTCAAAGGGTTCGTGTTGGGTGGGAAGTCATTCGGGCCAATCAACCCCTCTGGGATTGGCACAGCTGTGGCTGAGGTCCCGTCTTCAGGGCCGTCACCAGCCGGCTCTGCCGGGACACCATCACCCTCGGAAACCACGACAACCGGCGGCGGAGGGGTAGGAGACGGTGGTGGAAGCTCTGCTTGCGTCTCTTGGCTGCCCGAGTCAGGGGCGGCGGTGGGTAGCGCTGTTTCTAGAGTAACGTCGGCGACCTCTTCTGAGGTGCTGCTCTCCTGCTGGCATCCAACCAGAATCGAAACAAGAAAGATGGAAGAAATGAGAATGATAGCTCTGGCAATCCAGCTATGTCGTGTCATAGAACTCTCCTAAGAAATAGCAGTTCATCGGGCGCGGCAGCGCGATGCGGCAGATGAAAGCATAACCAGACCCATAGCGCCATCGATGCGTTTGAGATCGAGATCGCCGCGGAACGTGCGGCTCGCTGAAGGGTGGCTCTGTGAGGATCGGTCGGCGCGATCACACCTATGAACTAAGTTCGCTTATTGTAAGCCAAACGGCAGCAGTCGCCCAATGCGAATCGCGCCGTGAAGGCGGTGTCAGTTCAGTGGGGAAATGTGTGAGAAACCAGTGCGATTGTCAGCGAATACGCCGGTGCCAATGCTCTTTCAGAGCTAAATCGGCAAGGGATTCGTCAGTGTGGAGGAAATCCAACAGCAGCCGGTTGAATTTCGCCTTTTCTTGCAGCATCGGGAAATGATTGCATTCGTCCAGCGTGACGTACGCCCGCCCGTCGCCTGAGCTGTTCGGCTGCTGTTCTTCGCTAGGTGATTGGACCACCACGTCTTGATCGCCGGAGATCACCAGCGTGGGCCGGGTGCACGCCGCAAGATCTGCCCCGAAATCGTAGGTTGTCAGCTCCAGGGCCGATGAATTCAAAGCCTGCTGGTCAGTCTTGCGCAGCTCAGAATCGACTTCAGAATAGCTGTTGGACTTCCCAATGACCTTGGTGATGAACGAATCGGGATCGGAATCTGTCAGCCGGCTGTTGATCAACGAGCCCTGGAACGGGAGCGCTACCGCCGCTAATCTGTCAACATTCTCAGGGTGTTCGATTGCATAACGCAGGGCGGCTGCCGCGCCGAGAGAATGTCCTATCAATGTTACCGGTGTGAAAATGCCCAATTGATCGATGAACTGATCGATCATGGTGACGTATGCGTCCAATGTGTACCGATCTGCAGCTTTGCTGGAGTCGCCAAAACCCCAAAGATCGAACGCAAATGATCGGCAGCCGGAAGACATCGCCTGCATGGAGGGCCACCAATATCGCCAGGAACCGAGCCAACCATGAATGAAGATCAAGGGTTGGCCTCGTCCTAAGACCTCGTAATGGATTAGCTGGCTTCCGACTGTGGTAATACTCATGTTTCGGCCTAGTCTATTGGCAATCTGCCGCGCTCGCTCTCTAGAGGGACAAGACTTTGTTGATCTTGCTGATCAGCATATCGGGCGCAAATGGCTTCAGAATGTAGTCCGCGGCGCCGGCCATAAGTCCCGTTTCTATTTCCGACTCTTGCCCTTTTGCAGAGAGAAAGATGACTGGAATGTCTCGGGTACTCTCGATTTCCTTCAGCCGCTTGCATGCCTCGTAACCAGTCATCCTAGGCATGCGTACGTCCATGAGGATGAGGTCAAAGGATTGTGATGAAGCTCGCTCTACCGCTAAAGCCCCATTTTCAACCGGGGTTACATCAAATCCATTGAACTGGAGTGTAAGCGCAATTAGCTCACGGATGTCCTGATCGTCTTCAGCAACTAGAATCTTTGCCATAATAACCTGCTCTCGACTTCCTACGCTACAACCTACCTGGAAAACCCGTTGACGCTTTCGTTAAAGCCAATGGGCTATGATTTGTCCGCTTGATCCAGCTGGCGCATCTCTGCGGCCGTCTCAGTAATCTCACGAATATCCGCGAAGCGTTGACTCTTGATCGAGGCTTTGCCGATAGAGATTCGCATCAGCGGCGCCGAACTGCCATCTGGCAGTGTAATGCTGCCTTGCTCCCGATCCATGAAATTGTAGTGCGCCAGAATCGCTTCATTGAAGCGTTCTCGTAAGTGTGTCTCTAATTCCGTGGTATCGTCCGCTGTGGTAATCAAGATGAACGTGTCGTTGCTGGCGTGGCCGATGAAGTCGTCCGCTGTGCCGAAGTCGTTGATGACTTCGCTGAGCATCATCGCCGCGAAACGCATCACTTCGTCGCCGGCGACAAATCCGTACACATCGGTGAAAGGGCTGATGTTGTCGATGCCGACGAGCAGCAAGGTCCACCCTGCTTTGCGCATCAGCTCTCGAAGCTGGTCTTCGATCAGCCGGGCACTGGGCAGGCCGGTTGTGGGATTCGTCATGTTCAGCCGCTGGTGAGTGCGAATTGCGGTGCCGACTCGGAGCTTCAGCTCCTCAATGTCGAACGGCTTGGTAATGTAATCGTCGGCGCCCAGCTCTAATCCGGCGATGCGATCGCTGCGCTCATCTTTTTGGGTCAGGAAGATGATCGGAATGTGGCTGGTGCGTGTCGTCGTGCGCATCTCTTTACACACCGCGTAGCCGTCCATGTCCGGGAGCATGATATCCAGTACGACCAGGTCTGGAAGCTGTTTACGGCAGAGGTCCAGGGCATCGTTGCCTCGAGCCGCAACTTCGACATTGTAACCCTGCCCGGTGAAAAAGATGCGCAGCATGGTGGAAATGTCAAAATCATCTTCTACTATCAGAATCCGACCGTTACTCATGTGATTTTCCCTTCATGACCAAAAAGAAGTGTGCTATCAGTTTATCGGCTGACTCGTTTCTGCTAATCGATTGTTGTCTTGTGATTGATCTGCCCGGCTGCGCGCTTTGATGCTGGCGATCTCAGATTCAGTAATAGCCCGTTCGAAACTTCTGAACCCTCCAAGCTCAAAACCATGCCTCTTAGCGATTTTATCAATACTCATCACTTGAGACAACGAAATCTCCTTGCCAAGTGTAAACGACTCGTAGCGCCCCTCTAAAGCGAGCAGCATCGTCTCTGCCATGCAGGCATAAGCCATCTTGGGAGGGAATCCAAAATCGAACCCGAAATCGATATTCCCGGGAACGGCGACCATGCCCCCTTCAATGACCAGGACATCAGGCCGCTGGCTGGCTACTAGGCGTGACACGTCCCGTGGGCGGGCGACGTCGCAGATGATGGCGCCGCGACGCAAATGGTGGGGCATTATCACCGTATCCACCGCACTGGTGACCGTAATGATGAGGTGCGACTCGATCAGCCGGCTGATATCATCGGTCGCGGCAATCGCAGCATCGTGGCTGGCGCCCAGTTTATCAGCCAGCTGGTTCAATCGGTCAACGCTTCGGCCGATAAGCACCATTTCGCTCACCTGCGGGGCCATCATTTCGGCACACAGGGCGCCGATAGCGCCGGTGGCGCCGACCACGGCGACGTTGGCAGATGGGAGCGGCAGCTCCATGACCTCCGCGGCCTTGGTAATCGCTTCAATCGCCATGGCCACTGTGTAACTGTCGCCTGTTGTGACTGGGATGTCAAGATGATCCGCGATGGTCACGCCCCCGTCGCCCACTACTGACGTAAAGGCGCCCAATCCCAAAACCCGGGCGCCGAGACGCTGTGCCAAACGGCCCGTCTGAATGATCTTCCGGTACACTACCTGTGGCGGCAGGCTCATCATTCTCGCCGGCGTCAGCGGGCAAGCGATGAACCATCCGGTGACCGACCGGCCCGTTGCCGGAGACTGCAGTCCATTGATCTGTGAAATATAAACAGGTGGGAAAAAGAGTGAGAGGTAGTCGATCAGCCAGGCAGGCAGCTTGCCCAACATGGGGTATTTGCGGCTGACATCTCTCTTAGGATCAATCGGGTGAATGATGAAGGCAAAGGTATCCTCATGCAGGGGGGGCGATGGCTGGCTGCGTCCTTTGCTCACTTGCGACAACTATCCTTTGGCCGAATGGATGCGCTCTCTCTAGCCGTTCCGCGGGTATAGTCTGGGATAGTACAACTTCGAGTTGGAGTTGTCGTGATCGCTTTCTTCATAACTGATATTCTTGGTCACAATTGAGCGTTCGTCCGAGGCCAACAGCACCACATCTGATTCGACTGTACGCGCCGGATAAATGGTCAGCCCTGCGCTTAAACGGCAGTGATGGCCTACGCATCCACCCAGGACCCGCAGGTTTGTCTCGTCTAGTTTTCCCAATGAAGTCTGTGTCTTGAGAGTGCCGGAGAAGACGTTAAAGTCAGTGAATGTCGTTCCTGCGCCTACAAAAGAATCCCGCCCGACCACGCAGAGCTGCAGGCATGTATTCTGGGCAACCATACTGTTTTCCATCAGGCTGGTCATGAACAGCGCCGCCCGGAATGGCAGGAAACAGCCGTCGCCAACAACGCTGAGCATCAGCTGGCATCCCTGTGAGATATTGACGTTGCTGCCGATGATGCAGTTGTCGATCACCGCGCCGGCGCCAATGGTTACGTTGTCACCGATGGTGGTGGGGCCGTGAATCACCGCCGAAGTATCAATGGTCACATTCTTCCCGATCTTTACCATCTCAGAATTGGAATGGACATGTTTTTGCTCGATCAAAGAGCGAGCCATGATTTTCAACTTGTACGACCAGCTTTTGTTGACCCGATCTTCCACCATGGCGCCTCTGGCAAAGACGCCGAACAAGATATCGATAACGTAGAGATGAACCCAATTTTCCAGAACCACGAACGCTTTTCGAGGCAGCTGGTAGACCAGATCCCCTACTTCCGATGCCATGTATGGGGGCACATGGTAATAACCGCGCTCCAAAGGCTCTGTGTCAACAATCAGTGGGGACGCGCTCTGACGCTGCCTGACACCGTCTGGTAGGTACCACATATCAGCCAGAAGAAGATCCCCGTCTTGCTCCAGCGAGTAGGTGAGTGCGCGCACATGGGTGCTGATGGCCGGATCATCTTCCCGGAAAGCCAGACGGCACGGCTTGCCGCTGGTTCTGGCGCGATTGATGAACTCATCGACCAAAGCCTGATTGAAGAACAGATTATCCTTATGCACAAAGCTCTCAACCGGCTCCGATTCGTGCGTTTCGGCAAACTGCCAGTCAGGATATTCTCGCTCATCAGTCGTGTGCGTTGCCATGAGATCGCGCTGCCAAAGCCACAAAGGCTTGTTCTGGACTCTCAGATCCCTGGCGGGCTCATTGAAAGGAGATATGTGCTGCGTTTCGGTAAGTATGATTCGACGCATGTTTGCTCACAAATTGTATCTAGATAATCGGTTGTCGAGGTGGTGAAGATTAAACCAGTCCGGCAACGTCATGGGATGAGCGCCTAAATCAGCGCCCTATCAGCCGGCATTCTCAGCTTTCAGGTAGTTGACCGGTGACATCGGTCCCGGCCCCGTTTCGCAAAAACAGGTTTAGCGTCTCCAGGAACAACTCCGGTTCATCAATCATCGGAAAATGTCGCGATTTTGGCATCATGCCGATCAGAGCGCCATCAACCCCGGCGCTCAACATCTTCCCGTTCACCGGAGAAACAATGTTATCGTTAGCCCCGAATATACCCAGCGAAGGAATTGACAATGAAGGCAGCTGTTCCCTCAGATCGGTGTCCCGCAGGTCGCCAATACTGCGGAAGAAGGACTCGATGCTGGTTCGCTGAACATCGCGAAAAATCATGCTGCGGACTTCCTTGGAGTCTTTTGCCAAAAGGATACGCATCACCGAATTTAAGATAACCGGGTAGCGCCAGATGAGCTTGGCGATGGCGCCGTAGCCGGCAAGCTGAAGAAATGGGTTTAAGGAAGTGCCCACGATGGGTGAGCCTACGATCGCGATTTTCGATACCAGTTCCGGGTGGGTGAGGGCCATTTGCAAGGCGACGGTGCCGCCCATGGAATGGCCAAACACCGGCGCCTGCTGTATGCCCAGTGTGCTCATGAACTGATACACCATCTCGACATAGCTGTTCATTTTGAAGGAAGAAATCGATGCCTTTGCGTTCTTTGCCGATTCCCCAAAGCCCCAGAAATCAAGGGCGTAGACCCGATAATGTCCGGTCTTTGCCAGCGAGATCATCGAGGCCCGCCAGACATCCCAGGAATTGATCCATCCATGCAGTAGAATAATCGGTTGGCCCCGGCCAATTGATTCGTAATGCAGCACCCCTTGCTCAGTAACGATGGAACTCACGCTGACCTCAGTGTAGATCTACGAAATCTTTGCATTGCGGTTTCCAATACACGAGCCAATTTCGGGGGTTGTAGTGCCGCAGCTCTATTCGCTCCCCAAAATGATTAGTCAGGCATCGCTGAAAACACGTGAATAGCTGGCAATTTCAGTGTAATGGCGATATTCAACGATGGCTATTCAGCAGATTCGCTGCGGTCAATTTCTTCCAGGATAGAGTACAGCAGTTCAAGCAGGACATTCTTGACGCTTTCTTTATCGGTGGCAATACAAGGAAGGATTTTGACTTCCGGTTTCAATCGCAGAATGATCCGAAGGTCTTCCGGTTCCCAGGCATCTTCCATATCCTGTTTATTAGCGGCGACCACAAATGGGGTAGAAGCGTAACCTTCAAAAGTCTCCAGAATTCGCTTTGCCTCACGGAATGTCTCTGGTTTGGTACTATCGACCATGACGACAAATCCAAGCATACCTTGGGACAGGATATCCCACATGAAATCAAACCGTCTTTGCCCTGGAGTGCCGAACAAATAGAGAACGAGATCGTTACCCACAGTGATGCGCCCAAAATCCATGGCCACAGTCGTTGCTTCTTTGACCTGTTCCGCACTGCTCGAGATCTTCCTTTCCGTCGAGACAACATCGATCTCACTGATTGAACCGATGAACTCTGTCTTTCCCGAGGAAAACGGGCCTGTGATTACCATCTTGGCAGCTTGCATATAAAAATACCTTCGTACAGATGAAGACTAATAATTTGTCAGCTTAAGTTCAGAATAAGCGGTGGGAACCACAATATCAGGCTACAGACCTCGAATCCGATCAATCAGTCGAACTACGACGGACCGTTTGATGGTGGGTGACTGCTCTTCTGCGCCAGCCCTGCGAGATTTTCGGGTACCGGTAGCTTTGGCTGCCGGTTCCTTGATCTTGGGTACATCGATCAATTCAACGATTCCCGCCTGCAGCATACCGTAGATGATGCGCCGGATCTCAAAGTCGCTCAGGTTGTTTGCCCGGGCGATCTGACGAATGCTGTTGTTTGGATTGATGAATGAAACTACCCGCCATTCTTCAACGGTAAGATTGATATTGCGAAGTCTGGAATCGGGGCGATCTGTGAAGCGAAGGCATATTTCCAGGTCTGGGAGTTCTTCCTGCAGGATTTCCCATTCCTTGAGTCGCCGGCTTCCTTCCATGATCACGCTTTCCAAATCGATAGGAATGGTGATGTGTGTGGGCGCTGGGAGCCTATTGGCATCAAAGCGGAACATGCCATCTACCCAGGTGAAGAGCTTATAGACAACGTCGAGAACATGCTGGCGCACGCTCTGAATGATGTCGCTTTGGGTCACCTTGCCGGCTTGAATGAGCATGTGCCCCAGCTGCTTGTCAGTTCTGCCTTGCGCCCGGGATTGTATCAGCGACGCTTGTTCAGCGGAAAGCTTTCCGGCATTCTGCAGCACGAGGGCAAGCTGGCTGCCGGTTTCATTTCCGAATTGCGCGTAGATCAACTTGCCTTCTCGAAAAGACATGCGGGCAGTCTCGTCCGCATTCTGAATCGTCAGAGTGCCGGTCTTACGTGCCAAGCTTATTAGATTGAGCAATTGCGTAGTGGAAAAATCGCGCAGATTACCTTTAAGGGCCATAGTTCTAGTTCTTGCTTATTGATTAGTAAGGGTAGATTCGGAACAACTCGAAAGAATACGCAAAACCCAATCTATGTATGCCCATCAAAACAATGTGACTCGGAGCAATTAAGAACCATCTATAGAAGGGTTGTGACCATATTCTTTAGGAATTCGCCTCCAGAAAGCATTATACATGTTGAAAAAATTCCAGTCAAACATACCTAAGTAAGGGGTCAGTCTCGATTGTCGAGGCAATTGTGCCGGCGGATCGCATGGACTAAGTTGCAGAGAATAGAGCGCTTGCAGCCGCGCCTTGCAGAGGCTGTCGGATCCCCTTTTGTGAACTTGTTGACAGGTATCTTCACGTGTACAATACTTGCATTGTTCAAGCCTGAACAGCCACGGGGCGGTGGCGAAATGGCAGACGCAGCGGACTTAAAATCCGCCGGGGTAACCCCCGTGTGGGTTCGAATCCCACCCGCCCTACACTAAAGAGTGCCCGCTTGCGGGCCTTTTTTTTATTATTCTGGGATTGGTCATGTCGATACTCACTGAAGTCCGGTCGTTTCTAAGTGGGCTAGTTGAAACCCCATTTGGCGGCTCCGGACAGAAACTACTGGTTGGGGTCTCCGGCGGCCCTGACTCGCTGTGCTTACTCCATGTCCTCAAACAGCTTTACCCCGCAAACTGCCTACTAGCGGTACATCTGAATCATCAACTCCGCGCGTCGGCTGGTATTGAAGCGGAAATGGTTGCTGCCATCGCGGCAGATTGGGGTGTCGCCGCCGTCATGGGCGCCGTTGACGTGAAGGCCATGGCTCAGGAGCAGGGGCTGACGCTTGAGGAAGCGGGCCGGATTGCCCGTTATCAGCTGTTCGCCCAGGCGGCTGCCGAGTATGGTATTTCCCATGCCGCCGTTGCCCACCATGCCGATGATCAGGTGGAGACTGTGCTGATGCACCTCTTGAGAGGGACAGGCCTTTCCGGGCTGCAGGGGATGCTCCCCCATGGCCCGATGCCAACGGCGCCAGAAATCACCTTGCTCCGCCCGCTGCTATCGATCAGCCGAAGTCGGATTGAAACTTACTGCAGCGATCACAGCCTGCCTTTCATTGAAGATGCCAGCAATCAAGACGTGGAATTCTTCCGAAACCGTATTCGCCACGAGCTGATCCCTGAGCTGATCCGCTATACTCCTCAGATCAAGTCGCATCTGCTTCAGCTGGCATCTGCTACCGCTGGAGACTTCGATTTTGTGAACACAGCTGCCAGCGATGCTTTTGATGAATTGATTCAGGGCCAAGGTGAAGGCTGGATCTCCTTTTCGCTGGAGAGGTGGGTGAATCTCCATCTGAGTGTAAAAAGGGCGGTACTTCGAAAAGCGGTTCAAAAGCTGCTGCCGTTGGTAAAGGACATTGGCTTCAAGACCATCGAGCAGGCTCGAACAATTCTCGATCAGGGCAAGAGCGGTACACAGTCACATCTCCCAGGCAGCATCAAGGTCCAGGTCGACGCCAGCCGTGTGATCATCGCCATAGATGATCGCGCCCTGGCTGACTCCGTAGCGGTTCCGCAGCTGAAGGACGGCAAGGCCATTGAGCTGTCCGTGCCCGGATGCGTGGAGCTGGAAGGTGGGTGGGTGCTGGAGGCAGAACTAGTTGAATCTCCCAATCTATCGGAAATCTTCAGCAATCCCAATCCATGGGCCGCCTATATCGCCTTTGACAAAGAAAAGCTGATCGTTCGCGGACGTGTGTCAGGCGATCGCGCTCAGCCGCTGGGTATGAGCGGGAAGACAATCTCATTGAAAGATTTGATGATCAACCACAAGATCCCAGCCCGCACGAGAGCGCGGTGGCCTCTGTTGGTAGACGAAGAAAGATTGGTCTGGCTGCCGGGTTATCAAATAGACGATGATTATAAGGTAGCAGCTGAGAGTCGACGGGTGGTCTGCCTGCGCTGCAGCCAGTTGCGGAAGGCAATCTAGAAGACCCGTGAACCGAAAAGGGGGTCGTTCGCCGGCTCCTATCTGACATTCTCTACGGCACTTGCCAGCATCTAGAATCGGAGAAGTTTGCCCCCGAAGAGCGGCCCGTGCTTGGCTGCTGCCAGGGTGTACCAAAAACCACATTCGGGTTGACGTTCGGCAAGGGTGAAAGTATACTACGCCCGGTTATTTTGTTGCGGGGCGTAGCTCAGCTTGGTAGAGCGCTCGGTTTGGGTCCGAGAGGCCGTCAGTTCAAATCTGGCCGCCCCGACAGGTTATCATTTGATAGGCTCCCTAGTTTGCTCTGGCGGCTCCAGGGAAGATAATTTCTGAGCGTACATGCGGCAGTGGTGTAGGGGTAACACATCAGCCTTCCAAGCTGTTATCATGGGTTCGAATCCCATCTGCCGCTCTAAAAATCTCGATTGGGCCTGTAGCTCAATGGCAGAGCAGTCGGCTCATAACCGATCGGTTCTAGGTTCGAATCCTA
>JAHEEY010000507.1 GCA_024640485.1 Chloroflexota bacterium
CATCAAAGCGATCACGGTCACCTCGATGGCCACCGCCTCCGGCAACGACATCATCCTGCCGGAACGGTGCCTGGGCGACCCATATGTCGCCGGCAAATGCGAGAGCTGCGGCACTGTCTACACCAAGACGGTGGTCAAGGGAATCGGCCAGGAAGCGATCCGCTGCGCCAACTGCGGCGCCGACGCCGCCCCCTTCAAATTCGCCAACGGCTACACCATCGCCTTCGACAACAACCGGCAGGTGGGGGTCACCCTGGGCCAGGCGCCGGCGGAGACCATTGCCCGCGACGCCAAATATTACGCCGCCATGCCTGAGAAGGCGATCCAGAACTCGGTGCTCACCTTCTGCCCCACCGATCTGGTCGGGCTGGTCGGCCGGCTGCGCCCCTTCATGGGCCAGCTGGGCACCACCCCGGCAATCCCCATGCCCGACTCCCACAACGCCGGCGATTTCGGCTCCTTCCTCATCGGCGCTCCCCACGAGTACGGCATTGAGGCCGAGGCGCTGGTAAACCGCACCGACGGCCATCTGGATGTCGACGCCGTCCGCGCCGGGGCCATTCTCATTTGCCCGGTGAAGACCCCCGGCGGCGGCGTCTACATGGGCGACATGCACGCCATGCAGGGGGACGGCGAGATCGCCGGCCATACCACTGACGTCGCCGGCACGGTCACCTTACAGGTCCATCTGCTCAAAGGGCTCCATATCGACGGCCCCATCCTCTTCCCGGTGGGCGAGGATCTCCCCTTCCTTGCTAAGCCGCTCAGCGACGAGGAGCGGGCCACCGCCGAGGCGGTCGCCGCCCAGTGGGGGATGGACGGCATCGAGGAATCGCTGCCCATCTCAGTCATCGGTACTGGCCCTGACCTCAACGCCGCCACCGACAACGGGCTGGAGCGGGCCGCTCAGCTGTTGGACAGCACCGTCCCGGCGGTCAAGAACCGGGCCACCATCACCGGGGCCATCGAAATCGGCCGACACCCCGGCGTGGTCCAGGTCACCTTCCGCGCCCCCACCGCCAAGCTGGCGGAGAAAGGGCTGCTGCCGTTTGCCGAGGACCAATATGGGGGGTAGATGAGCGGGGAGCGTTAGTGAGAGTTTTGAGCAGGCCGGGGGATTCCTCCGGCCTGCTTCATTTCAGCTCAGTTCTCGACCGGTCACATCCTGTAGGGCTCGACGCGCCGGCTCATTCACGGCTTGGTAGAAACGTGGCATCAGGTCCAATGCCCAGCCGCTAATGTCATCTAGTGTGTCAGGTTCATCCGTAATCGATCCCTTGCGATAGATGGCTATTCTACATGCTCGCCTGGAGTCCAGCCGTTCCCAACTGAACGACTCATCGAAATCCGACTCTATTTGGACCCTGGATTCCTTCAATTGGTCGAATATCGCCTTGTTAAACGTTCTGTCCCGGGTGTCGATATAGAGCTCGACACGAACCCGCTTGCCAGCGGCAAATGCAACAACGAAGATCAACGCTCTGGGTCCAGCGAACCTAGTCCAGGTCAAGTGCTGGTAGTTTTGCCCTCTTGGGGAACTGGTTTCAACAGGCATGGTTTGGGAAGATCTAATTTCATCCACCAGCTTGCTGAAGAAACTGATGTAGGCACGTTCCCTTTCCTTGATGCGGGTAAATCGTACCTTTTGAGCGTTCATGGCAACTTCACCAACTCGCCAGCCGGCTTCCACCCAAAGTTGAGACTGAACGTGGCTGACTGTATCATTGCCCCACCATGAGCGATGATTGAGAGCTGATTCAGGAAGTTCGCCTTTTATAATCGCTTCAATTTGCTCGAATTTCAGCCTGACTTGGTCCAGTTCCGGCGGCTGATTCTGCAACCACATGGCTAGCGCGGCGTATCGGCTCTCATCAGGTCCCAACTCCTCTTCAACCGCAAATTTCTCGCCATCCACTATTTCACCAGGCTCCAGATCTACCTCGGATTGAATGCCAGCATCGGTCACGAAAAACCGGTCTAGTTCTAGTTGGTGACGATTGAGCCAGCCAGAGATGAATCGAAGCGACTCCCTTTCTTCCTCGGTCAGGTCACCCTGGAAGTGAGCCAAGGCATTGCGAAGCAACCTCACCTTGTCTAGTAGCTGCAAAATCACTTGCCGGTCAAGAGAAAATGCCCTCTGATATCGGTGCCATCGTTTCTTATCAAGAAAAAGCTGAATATAGTCATACATCGTAAGATCATCAAATGACTTGGGCGTCATCTTCCGATCGTAGATTCTGTGGTAAATTTCTTCAGCCAGATTGTCATCCAAGACGACCTGACCAGCCGCTATGCCACTCCGTCCCAAGTATTGCTTTAGCGCTTTGATGAATGTCTTGCGCTGCGACTCACTGCTATCTGTGATCCGCTGCACCGCCCGGTCAAGCTTTACTTCATCAACTTCACCTTTCTGATTAGTAAACGATTTCTGTATGAAATCCTTCAGTAGGTCTTCGATGTCCTTAACCAACATCATGTCTTCGGCGCTTCGCCGAAAATAGGCAGTGGTATCGTAGTTGGTGACGATACCCTGAAGCCTGCGATCTCTGTCAACGATGAGCACCGCATAATGGTCGCGCATTGTGTCTAGTAGTTCGAATAAATCGGCGTCTTTTCGAAACTCCTTTGCCTTGTTGCTGAAAGCATCCAATACTCGCAGTTTTTCCAAAGGAGCCCTTAGCTTACTTGCGGCACTCAGAATAGTCTCGTTTGTAAGAATGCCCAAAACAACCCCATCTTGGGATACAACAGGCAGTTGGCTGAAGTCGTGGGCATTCATCAATGCCAACGCGTCCATTACCAAGGTGTCGGGCTTCGTCGACACTAGCGGTGGATTGTCTTGGGTGAGGTCACTAACTGTAAATGGCATTGTCGCCCCCTTATAATAGCCCTGGTATGCCAACTGTCATTGTGAACAACAGTAAAGCGGCGCTTCATAGAATAGCCAGCTAGCAACAAGTCAGGGAAGCTGGGCCCGTGCATGATGCCTAGATACATCGACCGGGTGGTATCAAAGAGCCCTTTGTATATCGTGTCCTTACAGTGGCTCCGGCGTACTTGTCAGTCTTCCGCAATAGCACAGCAATCGTAACTGGTCAATTCTCAATAGTAAATCTACCAGAAACGACCGCTTGTCGCTACCAAAAAGCTGTTGGTGCGTCCATTGCCCCAGTATGCTCGCCCTCCCACTTGTCCCGCACAAAGTACAATGCTTCTCTCTTCTATCTACTGTCCTTAATACGGGACAACATAACTCCTGCGCCAACCTGTAGCATCCCCGGCAGTTTTCAGCTAAAGTTTCCATATGAGTGAGCTCATTTTTGTCGAGGGATTGCCCTCCTCTGTGGGCAAGGGCGGCCTGGTCAAGCTGTTGATCGAGGAAGGCGGCCTGCGCAGAGAGGAAGTGGGCAAGATCCGGCTCAACGGCGGCATGGCCACCATCGAAGTCCCCCAGGGGCT
>JAHEEY010000095.1 GCA_024640485.1 Chloroflexota bacterium
CCAGCCTGATTCGAGTTGCCAAACGGGAATTCGACAAGAACAGTCAAGTGCCGGCGCAGCTGTTGTCCGATATCACCGTCCACGGGGCCGCCGCTTACGCCGTGTGGACCCAGGCGCGCGCGGAGAACAACTTCTCCCTGGTCCAGCCCTATCTGGAAAAGACGCTTGACTACAGCCGCCAATTCGCCAACTGTTTCCCAGGATACGACCATATCGCCGATCCGTTGATTGATCTGAGTGACGGCGGCATGAAAGCAGCATCGATCCGAGCTCTTTTCGCAGACTTACGCCGCGAGCTGGTGCCAGTAGTCCATGCCATCGCCAGCCAGCCTCTGGCTGACAACAGCTGCCTGATGAAGCCTTATCCAGAAAATAAACAGCTGTCGTTTTCGATGGATGTGGCTAAGGCGTTTGGCTACGATCTCCATCGGGGCCGGCTGGACAAGACCCATCACCCATTTATGATCAAGTTCTCGCTGGGTGATGTCCGCATTACCACTCGGGTGAAAGAGAGGGATCTGACAGAAGCGCTTTTCAGCACCTTGCACGAAGCGGGCCACGCTATGTACGAGCAGGGTATCGACCAGACACTGGAAGGGACGATCCTGGCCACGGGAACATCTTCTGGTGTGCACGAAAGCCAATCACGATTATGGGAAAACCAGGTGGGGCGCAGCCGCTGGTTCTGGAACCACTATTATCCCAAACTGCAGGCCACCTTCCCCGATCAGCTGGGAAATGTTTCGCTAGACAGCTTCTACCGGGCAATCAACCGGGTTCAAACATCGCTCATCCGGACGGATGCTGATGAAGTCACCTACAATCTGCATGTGATGATCCGCTTCGATCTGGAGCTGCAGCTGTTGGAAGGGACCCTGTCGATCAAAGATCTGCCGGAAGCGTGGCGGGCTCGCTACCAGTCGGATTTAGGTATCCAGCCCCCCAATGACAGCGACGGCGTGCTGCAGGATGTTCACTGGTTTGACGGCCTGATCGGCGGCGCTTTCCAGGGGTACACCCTGGGCAACATCATGAGCTCCAGCTTCTTCAGCCAGGCGCTGCAAGCCCACCCGGAGATCCCTGCCCAAATGGAATCTGGCGATTTCAGCACCCTGCTTCAATGGCTCCAGAAGAATATCTACCGGCACGGCAGTAAATTTACCGCTGACGAACTGGTAGCCCAAGTAACCGGCGGGCCGATGAGCATCGAACCCTATATGAATTATCTGAGAAGTAAGTTCGGTACCCTGTACGCTCTGTAGCAGGCCGCAACCTTTCTTCCTGGCGTCCGTATTGGACCTCAGAGGAAAACGCGGCTTGGCGTGAAGGAGCATTCAGATGAATCGAAAAAGAACAGCTATTCTCTTATTGGCTTTAATTGTGACAGCGACTACCGGCTGCATCGGCCGTCTGAGAGTGGGCCAGACCCAACAATTCAGCAAAGTCGTTGAACGCGGCGACGCGGGGACGGTGCGGGCTGACGTGCGGATGGGGGTGGGCGAAGTTAATATCGAAGGGGGCGCCAGCGAATTGCTGGAAGCGGGCTTTACCTATAACGTGGACGCCTGGAAGCCAGAGATCAGCTACAACATCATCGGCAGCGAAGGGCGGTTGCTGGTGGAACAGCCCGGCGACAGCTCCGAAGGAATTCCCGACGGCAATATCAAATATGAGTGGGATCTCAAGCTGAATGATGATACCCCATTAAACCTGAATGTTGGCCTCGGCGTGGGCAACAGCACCCTGGACATGCAGGGATTATCCTTGAACCGGCTGGATGTGGAGGTAGGAGTTGGCGAAGCGACCATTGATTTAACCGGCGACTGGAAAGAGAGTTTCGATGTCGGCATCCGCGGAGGCGTCGGTAAAACGACCATCTACCTGCCGGAGGGTGTCGGCGTGAGAGTGGTCACCCAAACAGGCATCGGCGCCATCGATGTCCACGGCTTGATCCGCAACGGGGATGTCTACACCAACTCATCCTACGAAACATCTGATGTCATCCTGGATATCAGCGTCTTGGGCGGCGTGGGCAGCATTGATTTAAGGTTAGGCCGGTAGCAGCCAGCCTGGATAGCTTACAAACAACAAAAAGGTCATGAACCGCTGCAGTTCATGACCTTTTTTATTTCAGGAAGGAGTCCGGCGTTTAGCTGATGGAGAACATCCCCTGGTCCATCTTGGGCATCGTTCGCATCAACGCCAATTCGCGGTAATAGATACCGTACAAATCTTGAAGCAAGGCAGAGATGGAATCGGTTTCCAACAACGGCTGCTTCTCTCCCTGAGGCAGCTGCAGAAACGCGGAGGCCAAATAGCCCAACTGATGCGGGTTTTCAGGGAGCTGAGAGGTGTTGAACGTGACTTCACCAATCTCTGAGAGGATGTCGAGATACTCAGCGACCAGAGGCAGCAGCCGGCGAGCCGCATTGGTCGACCTATCGGTCCAGTTTTCTTCCAGGGGAGCTAATTGGACGTTGCCCACCAGGTAAGGCTTGTCATGTTTGAGAGAAACGATGCGGAACCGCTCATCTCCCATGGTCATGATCAACAGCCGCTCGTCACCCAACGCCTGTACCTGTAAAATACGGGCGGTACAGCCGACCTCATGAGGGACCGATTGGGCTGTGAGGCCGACCTCGTCGTCACTGGTGTACACAATGCCGAAGGGGCGCTGCTCATCCATGCACAGCTTGACCATCTGCTTATACCGCTCCTCAAAAATATGCAGCGGCAGGGGCATGCCCGGGAAAAGGACGGTATTCAGGGGAAACAAAGGTAACTCAAACATCAAAATTATTATACACTATCCATCAAGTAGAATTGTCAAAACTGGCGGATAACTCAGAGAAAACTTATGGAATATCAAGCGTATTTTCGTTGTTTCCGCGGCTGCCCCGGCAGCTACTCGCTCTACCAGGTGATCTACACCTGCCCCCACTGCGGCGGCCTTCTTGAAGTCCACCACGAGCTGGAGCCGCTGCAGAAGCGGCTGGGGGGCAGCTGGCGCAAGCTGATGGTGGAACGGATCAGCTCCACCCAATGGCCCTACGGCAGCGGCGTCTGGGCGATGAAGGAATGGGTGGTCCCCGATCTGCGCGATGAAAACGTGGTCAGTATGTACGAAGGGAACAGCAACCTGTTTTGGGCGGAGCGGCTGGGAAAGCAGATCGGCGTCTCAGATCTGTGGGTGAAGCTGTGCGGCAACAGCCATACCGGCAGTTTCAAGGATTTGGGGATGACGGTGCTGGTCAGCGTGGTCAAACAGATGATGGCTGACGGCAGCCCGGTGAAAGCGGTGGCCGCGGCCAGCACCGGCGACACCAGCGCGGCGTTGGCTGCCTACGCCGCCGCCGCCGGCATCCCGGCGATCGTCTTCCTACCCCAGAACAAAGTCAGCCCGGCGCAGCTGATCCAGCCCATCGCCAACGGCGCCCATGTGCTGGCATTGGACACCGATTTCGACGGCTGCATGGAGATCGTCAAAGAGCTGACCAAAGACAATTCCATCTATCTGGCTAATTCCATGAACAGCCTGCGGGTCGAAGGGCAGAAGACAGTGGGCGTGGAAATCGTGCGCCAATTTGATTGGGAAGTGCCCGATTGGATCATCATGCCGGTGGGCAACCTGGGCAATATCAGCGCCCTCTATAAAGGGTTGAAGCTGTTGATGGATTTGGGCATCACTGACAAGATGCCCCGGCTGGTAGCCGCTCAGGCGGCCAAGGCGAACCCGCTGTTCCGCAGCGCCCAACAAGGGTTCCAGAAAAAGATCAGCATCGAAGCCGAATCTACTTCAGCCTCGGCGATCCAGATCGGCAACCCGGTCAGCTATGATAAGGCGGTGCAGGCGTTGAACGCCACCAATGGGCTGGTAGAGCAGGCCACGGAAGATGAGTTGGCTAATGCCGCCGCCGTGGCCGATCGGACCGGTATGTACACCTGCCCCCACACCGGGGTGGCGTTGGCAGCCCTGTTCAAGCTGGTGGATCGGGGGGAGATCAAATCGACCGACCGGGTCATCGTAATCAGCACCGCTCATGGGCTGAAGTTCACCCCCTTCAAGGTGGCCTACCACCAGTCGGTATTGGACGAAGTGGTCAGCCGGCACGCCAACCCGCCGGTAGAACTGCCGGCGGATGTCGACCTGGTCCGAGAGGCGATCGCCAGCCGGCTGGGGAGCTAGTCGAGCCCACATCAATAGGTTAACATAATTCATCCACAAGAGACCCCTGATCAGGGGTCTCTTGTATTTTGACCACCTGACGCCAGTTAGCCGTTATCGACCGCAGGCAGCACCCTACCCTGCCGGCTGCTGGACCCATAAATTCCAAACCAATTCTTCATATTTCCTACACAAGCTGCCGGTATCCTTAGGTCATGTTACTCATCCGGCAGCGGCCGGAAGCAACAATCAAACAGTTAATTCAATTTACTTGGAGGTAAATGTCATGAGTAAGTTTTTGAAAACAGCCGGCGCCATTGCCGTATTCGCCCTGGTAGTCATTCTGGCGGGGGTATCGATCACCGCGGCGCAAGACACAGTCGAGCCGACGGCGGTACCGGAGACCAGTACGGTCGAGCAAGCGCCCCCCTTCTGGGGACGCGGCGGCAGAGGCCAAGGGATGATGGGCCAGGGGCCCCTGGCTGTAGAACAGGATGCGATGCATGCGGCTATCGCTGATGCCCTGGGGCTGACAGTCGAAGAGCTGGACGCGGCCATCGCTGATGGAAAAGACCTGGTAGACCTGGCGGCCGAGCAAGGGGTTGATTTCGCCGCAGTCCGGGACGCCATGGAAGCGGCCCACGCCGAAGCGCTGGCCCAGGCGGTCGAAGACGGGCTGATCACCCAAGAACAGGCTGATTTGATGAACCAGCGCGGGATGAACGGGCCGGCCGACGGCTTCGGCGGACGCCGGGGCGGTTTCGGTGGGCAGCGCGGCGGCATGATGGGCGGCTTCGGTGCCGGCCCCATGGCAGTCGACCAGGCTGAGATGCATACCGCTATCGCCGGCGCCCTGGGCATCAGCGTAGAGGAGTTCGAAGCAGCCGTTGATGAAGGCCAGACCCTGGTTGATATCGCGGAAGCACAAGGTGTCGATTTGGCCGATGTCCAGGCAGCTATGGATGAAATCCATGCGGCAGCGTTGGAGCAAGCGGTGGCAGATGGCCTTATCACCCAAGAGCAAGCTGATTGGATGAATGAGCACCGCAGCGAGCGTGTGCTAGGCCAGGGATTCGGGCCAGGCAACGGCCCCTGCCACGGCGACGCTGACGGCAGCTTCGGCGGAGCCCGCGGCGGCATGGGACGCGGCATGGGCGGTAACTCCGGCGGCGGCGCCCGTGGTGGCAGCTTCGGCGGCGGCATGGGACGCGGATTCAGCAGCGGCCCGCAAGGCTAATCAAACTTACTAATCTGCTGGCAGCTCTCTCTGAGCAAGCCAGCCCAAATAACCAGTTGAGAAAAAGAGCGCGGCACAGTGCCACGCTCTTTTTCTATGACCCATTTCCAGCCGTTCAGCCGTTTCACGTATTGACATAAAGGGGGGTAGCCTGTTAGAATTAGGCCAGTTAGTTCAAGAAGTAGTACCCGACAATTGAATATGCCCTGTACCTGCCAGCATTGATACCAGCTTTCAAGGTGACTCTGCTTTTTTGCGCCCCATTTCGGCGCGCCAGATTCAGGGAACGCCCTGGCCCGCTTCAAGCGGTAAAAATCGCTCTGACCACGAGGGCCGTAAGGCTACCTGTAAGATTGATCCTTACAATTTAACATACGTCGACAAGGTGTCGCCTGCGTTTGAAACAGACTCTGGATTTTTGAGTTTCGGTACTTTCGGAAACGCGCCTCACTGACACAGGTATCATTATTATCATTTTGTCAGCATCAGTGACACTGCAGATCCGGTGAGGCTGGTTCAGCTAATGGCTGTCCCGGTCTTTTTGCACCTCCAGCAGACCTAAGTCGACCGTCTCATCGAAGATACATCATCGCCCTGATCCACCAGGGAAACCTGGGCAAGGAGGTTGCTGTGAGAAATCGCAGTGTCAAGAAACTGGTTCCTCTGAACGTGCTGCTGGTGGCGGCCCTCATCCTAACCGTATTTGGACCGCAGCAGGCAGCGGTCGCTATGCGCAGTACGGCAGATACCAACACCCACCCTCCAGTAACAGTTCAGCAGCCCCAATCAGCAGAGTTCCGGTTTTCGGCACTGCCCCAGACTCCTCAATTGGCCGCCCAACAGCTAATCTCCGCAGCTGCGGCGGCAGCCCTTCCCCAACGACAAGTACAAACCCATGGTGACCCACTGACGGGACTGCCTGCCGTTCCTGGCATCAGCTACGGGCAGACGGAGCGCTTATCGACCGAGAGCCAGGGAACAGATACCTTTTCAGCACCGATCAACAAGAGCCAGCCGAACAGCTCCCAAGGGACAGCGGCGCCAGGTAGGAATTACCTGCTCTTTCTGCCCCTAGTCAGCCAATCGGCCGGCAGCCCCCCTCCGACAGCGGGCGACCCGGTGCTGGCCGCGGCCCGTGCGCAGCTGCGCACGTTGGGAATCCACTCATGGGACCGCTTCAGCCGCAGTCCCGTTAGTATCGCTACCGGAAACTACGTCCAGCAGTTCACCGATCTCAACATCCCCGGGGTAGCCGGCTTCGACCTGCTGCTGCAGCGCACTTACAACTCCCTGGACAGCCGGCAAGGGCTGTTTGGCAACGGCTGGTCATCCCTGCTGGACATGGGGCTGCGGGTCAACAGCGACAACAGCGTTGATGTTCGCTATGCCGACGGTTCCGGCGCCTATTTCGTGCCAGACGGGGCCGGCTATGCAGCCGGTCAAGGGGGCGTGTTCGATCTGTTGAGCAGCAGCGGCAGTGAATTTCTGCTGACTACGGTTGATCAGAAGGTGTATCATTTCGCCGTCGACGGGGACGAAGCGATGCTGGTGAGTCTCAATGACCGACATGGGAACGAGATCCAGATCGCCCGGGATGGCGCCGGCCTGCCCACCCAAATTGTTGATTCGGCCGGGCGAAAGTTCGGGATCAGCCTGAACGGCAGCCGTATCAGCGCGATCAGCGACCCGTTAGGGCGTGTCACCAGCTATCAACAAGATGGGCTGGGCGATCTGACCGCGGTGACCACAGCCAACGGCGGCATCACCCAATTCAGCTATGAAAACCAATGGCTCACCACGCTGACCGACCCAGAAGGGATCCAATATCTCACCAACAGCTATGACACAACGGGGCGGGTGACCGAACAGATCGACGCTGACGGCCATACGGCCACCTTCAGCTACGGCGCCGGACAAACGGTTTTCAGCGACAGCCTGGGGCACCTAACCACCTATCATTTAGACAGCGACTCCCGGATCACCCAAATCATCGACGCCCTGGGAAACAGCGAGCTGTTCGCCTATGACGCCAACCACAATGTGCAGCAGTACACCGACAAACGGGGCAACAGCTGGTACTATGATTTCAACCAGCGCGGCAATCTACTGCTCCGGACTGATGCCCTGGGTTACGTGATCAACTACAGCTACAACGGTACCAATGATTTGACCAGTATCAGAGACCAGGGCGGCTTTGACGGCCAACCGAGAACCACCACTTTTGTCTATGACAGTCAGGGCAACCTGACCCAAATAAACCGGCCTGACGGCAGCAGCCAGACTGCCACCTATGACGCTGCCGGGCAGATGTTGACCATGAGTGATGCCTTGGGCAACACCAGCAGCTATGACTATGACGACCACGGGAACCTGACCCAAATCACAGATCCGTTGGGAAACAGCAGGCAGCATAGTTTTGATGAT
This sequence comes from Chloroflexota bacterium, assembly GCA_024640485.1. Lineage (GTDB taxonomy): Bacteria > Chloroflexota > Anaerolineae > Promineifilales > Promineifilaceae > JAHEEY01. The sequence continues at coordinate 7,827 of JAHEEY010000095.1, forward strand.
GTCGGCCGGCTGACCGCCGTCACCGATGCCAACGGACGCACCACCGCTTTCGAATATGACAGCAGCGACAATTTGATCAGGCGAACCGATGCCAACGGCAGTGTGACCCAGTTCGAATTTGATCTGAACAACTGCTTGATCAAGATGACTGACCGCCGCGGTGGCATTTTCCAAACAGAATATGACAGCAATCTGAATGTGATCGCGGAAACCGATCCTGAAGGACACCGGACTGCTTTCGAGTACGATGCCATGGGCAATCGGGTCACTATGACCGACCCCCTGGGCGGGCAGACTTTATACCGGTACGATGCGCTGTATCAACTGGTAGAGGTCGAGGATGCTTTAGGGAATCTCTCCCGGTTCGAGTACGATGCCGACGGCAACACCACCAAGATGATTGACGCTTTGGGCAATATTTCCCAGTTCGATTACGACGCCCTCAACCGGCGCATCCGCGAAATCAATCCATTGGGGTACAGTCTCCAGCGCACATTTGACGAAGTGGGACGTTTGGTCAAAGTCATCGGCCTCAATGGGGCAAGCACCCGCTATGGATATGACGAGTTGGACCGGCAGACCGCGATGTTAGACCCGCTGGGCAACGTCTGGATGACTGAATATGACGCCGCCGGCAACATCATCTCCCAAACCGATCCCAATGGGATGGTCACCGGATACCGATATGACGGCGCGGGCCGGCTGACGGCGGTTATCCAGAACGTGGTTGACGGGCAGCCGGAGGATCATCAGACCAACGTCACCACCAGCTACGGCTACGATGCCGCCGGCAACTTGACCTTGATCAATGACGCCAACGGGGAAAGCAGCAGCTTCAGCTATGATCTGCTGGACCGGCTCACCGGCGAGGTCGATCCGCTAGGAAACAGCCGGTCTTACATGTATGATGCCGATGGCAACCTGATATCACGGACCGATGGCAACGGGGACGTCACCCTTTACAGTTACGACGGTGATGGGCTGCAGCTGCTAATCAGCTATCCTGACGGCAGCGGCGTCAGCTTCGAATATGACGCTGGACACAATCAAGTCGGGATGAGCGACAGCCTGGGTGATACCCAGAATGAATACGACCTGCTGCACCAGCTGCTGGCCACCAGCAATCATTTGGGGCAGACAGTCAGCTACCAGTATGATGCCGCCGGCAACCGAACCAGCATCACCTATCCCAATGGCGAGATGGTCGCATACGAATATGACCAGAGCAATCTGCCGGTACGGGTGATCGACGCCGGTGGGGATCTCTTTGAGGCCAGCCGCGACGCGTCCCACAACATCACCGCACTCACCTACCCCAACCAGACCACGGCAGCGTACACGCTGGATACTGCCGGGCGGCTGACTTCGGTCAGCAGCATCAACGGGGCCGGGGATGTAATCAGCGCATTCGATTATCAGCTGGACCCGGTGGGCAACCGGATCGGGGCTGCGGCCCGCTACTTCCAACAGCCTGACCAGCTGAATACCGTTTACCAATACGACCCACTGTACCGGCTGAGCCGCGTCGAAGACAGCCAGGGCCGTTTCACCGAATACAGCTATGATGCTGTCGGCAACCGAACCGCGATGGTGACCAATCACGATCCCAGCGGGACCGGAGCGGCCCAGCCTTCCAGTACCGAGTACAGCTACAACGGCGCCAATCAGCTGCTGACCGCTGTGGTCGAGCGATCGGGCGACGGCCCTGCAAAGCCAAAGCAGAGCCGGCAAGTGGCCCAGGCAGTCAGGGCATTCATTCATGAGACCGCAGCGCAATCAGGGCACCATATCGATGAGCTGACAGCTGACTTACTGCTTCGAGACGCTCGCGCGCTGCTAGACCTGCTGGCAGGCCATCCAGCGCCAGCCCAGGCAGATGTAGCCGCCGCCCTGAACGCACTGTCGGCCGCGGTTAAATCAGCCGAACTGAGCGGCGAGATCGACAATCAAGGGATTGCCAACAGCCTGCAGGTCAAGCTCAACCGGGCCAAGGCGGCCAACGAATCCCAAGGCAGCCAGCTGACAACCAGCTTCTACTTCTACGATGCCAACGGCAATCGGGTCCAGCGGCTGACAGCGGATACTGGCAGCGGTCAGTACAAGGATGAGCAGCGCACCGATTACAGCTATGATTTCGAGAACCGGTTGGTGCGGGTTCAGGATTTCACCGCTTCCGCGGGAGGTAGCTGGAACGCCAAGGGTGAGGTCCTCCAGCTTTTTGATGGTTACGGGCGAATGTTCCGCCGGGCTCACAATGGGCAAGAATGGCGCGACTACGTATATGATGGGCTGGACCCAATCATGCTGTTCAGCTCCGACAGCGGCGTCAGCAGCCTGACCCGCGGACTGGGGCAGATCTTGAATGCCAAAGACGGCCAGGGTACCCTGACCTACTTCCATTACGACGGGCTGGGCAGCGTGACCGGCTTGAGTAATGACCAGGGAAACAGCATCCGCAGCTACTGGTATGATCCTTTCGGGACCGTCCTGGACAGCAGCGGGCGCGCCGCTAGCAACTTCACTGATCCTATCAGCCGGTTGACCTATACCGGACAGGAATGGGATGAAACCAGCGGGCTGTTCCATTTCTACGCTCGCGAATACGATCCACAGACCGGCACATGGCTGCAGCAAGACCCGCTGCGCGGCAATCCCAACGAGCCGATGTCGCTGCACCGGTACCAGTTTGTGGGAAACAACCCCATGACGTATGTGGATCAGCTGGGTTTCAGCCGGTCGACACTGGACAACGCACGGTTTCCCGCATCAAAAATGAGCGCGGATTTTGACGGTACCCATGGTGCAGTCTCGGGCTTGTTGTCCGTGTTCACACAGAATTCGGCACCGCTGTTTGAGCTTCCAGGGCAGGGGTTCGCCGCCGTCAACGTGTATACTCGGTAGGTTAGCGTAACCAAGATCGGGCCGCTTTTCCCCGGGGACACGCTCCCAACTATCAACAAAAAACAGCCGTTGCCGCAGCAGGCAGCGGCTGTTTTTTGTTGGTGAGATCGAATGCCTATCTCCGCCATCCAATATGCCTTTCCCGCCGGCTCACCATTCGCACACATCGCCTTTCCGGCCACCCCTGGAGAATCCTTAGGCAACACTTACCTTCTATCTGCCTCATTGCCTATATAATTGACCCTGGTTCGTTATCACCTTCATGATCATGTGACGGCATTGACCTCAAGTTGACCGCTGCGCGCTAATTTCAAAATGCGGCCCAATCGAATGCCTAGCTATGGTCGCGAAGCCCAATTGCAGGACAGATGCAGATGAACCAATCGGCGCTGTTTCGCTTTGGCGAAATGCAGGAGCCGCCAAGGGCTATTGATATTCACCGCTCTTGAAATCTTGCGTGAACTGGAGCTGTTTCCCAGAGACAGTCGGGCATTAATCAAATAAGCTGCAGGATCCTTGGATGAGGAAACTGCCGGAGATTCACCATGTTAAAATCATTATTCGGTCTAAGACAGCAAGCCAGCCACGGGGATAGGAAACCGATTTCCCAGGTAACGGCTAAAGAGCTGCATACCATGCTAAAAAACGACAAATCAATCGTCGTGGTCGATGTGCGCACTCCCCGGGAGTTTGAATTTGACGGCCACATCGCCGGCTCCATCCTGCTGCCTCTGCAGGCGCTGCGCCAGCGGATCGACGAGCTTCCTAAAGATAAGACCGTCGTCTGCGTCTGCCGCTCCGGCTCCCGCAGCCAGTCGGCTTGCGGTATGTTGAGCCAGCAGGGCTTCAGCGATATCGTTAATCTGCGCGGCGGCATGATCGGCTGGAAGATTTCAAAATTACCAATGAAATAAGCCGCTGGATGGCATAGATAACTTCGAGCAAGTATCATCAGCGTGGTTTCAGCTGAGCCGACCATGAATTCGGCCCACTTCTAACGAGCGACAACCATGATTGATTCCCAAGCCAAGAAACAGGCCGGCACCTTGCAGCCAGCTGCGGCGACCCGGTTCATCCCACTTCTAGCCGGGCTGCGGGCGTACGATCGCAGCCAACTGGTTGGGGATTTGATGGCGGGGATAATCGTGGCGATCATGCTGGTGCCCCAGAGTATGGCGTACGCACTGCTGGCCGGACTGCCGCCCCAATCGGGACTGTATGCCAGCATCCTGCCGCTGATCGTCTACGGCCTGTTGGGCAGCAGCCGTGTCCTGGCAGTGGGGCCAGTAGCCATCGTCTCGCTGATGGTGTCTGCCGGCATCGGCCCTCTGGCAGCTGCCGGCAGCCCTGAATACATTCAGCTGGCTATCACCCTGGCACTGCTGGTAGGCATCATCCAGGGGTTGATGGGGGTAATGAAGGCCGGGTTCCTGGTCAATTTCCTCAGTCACCCGGTAC